>NZ_MVKA01000026.1:0-50040 GCF_002042905.1 Geobacillus sp. LEMMY01 | reverse complement strand
AGGAGAACTCTTCCGGCCATCGCAAAGGGAAATATAAAATCTCCAAGCGGTGACGGAAACGGCTGCGATCAGTGCTGTTTCGGTTGGTGATTCATCTGTTTCGGCATAACGAGGCGTTTCGCGAGCTGCATGAGTATTATACGACCCGATCCGTCAATCCGCTGACCGGAAAGCAGTCCATCGTCGCCTTGTGCCGGAAGCTGTTGAATGTGCTGTTTGCGATTTGTACGAAGAAACAAGCGTTTGACGCGGAGCGAATGAAACAGGACGTCTTGTCCCAGGTGCAACGGGCGGCCTAAGGCCTCCCCCCTGCGAACGGAAGAATCGTTGGACAACGAGATGACACCGGAGAAGCTGGCGTGATTTCATCCATTCGACCTTGAGTCCCTAAAGGAGCTTGGCCGGCCTCCGCCTGATGACGAGACCGAACGAGGGAATGTTGGCGCGAAGACGCCCGGAGACATGGGAGGGTTCGTCCTCATCAGCGACGCGGAGATCCAAAGGGTGCATCGAATATGCTTCCCCCCGTGGCAGGAAAATATAACCAGCCGTGGCCGCGAAGCGCACCCTAGGTCTGTAAGATATCCACAAAACTGAAAAAGGATGTAAGGGATTTTGTCGAAAAATATTTTTTGGACACCCCTGAGAGGCCGAAAAGCCTTGATAGATCAACATTTCTAGAGGGAGGAAAAACGAGATATAAGCCTTATGTATCGAAAGCACTATACGATGCCAACAAACGATTGGATCGAGATAAAGATGGGATCGCCTGCGAACGATAGTCTTTCGCCCTTCGTTCTGCATCTTGTTAAAGCCAAAGGGCCAACCGAATCGCCCTTTGGCTTTTGGTTTCTTCGAATGGGCGATCGCTTACACCGCCGTTTCTCGTCCTTTGCCCGAATCGCGGACATCTAAGAGAGCAGGCGGGTACGGGGCGAAGTACCGCTGTTGCAACAAATAATCGTTTTCTTCGCGAATGGCCCATGATTTCAAGACGCTTGTCACACTGCTGAGCGGCAGTTGTTGCGCCCGGTATTGCGCCAGCAGTTCCAAAACATATTGCTTTTCTTTCTCCGACATCCCTTTTTTGAAATAGCCCATCAAATGTTGGCAAACGTTCACATGGGAGCGGCGCTGTGGAGCGCGGGCAAATAACGCGTGCAATCCTTGTTCATATGCCTCAAGCACCTGTTCAACCAGTAGGCGTTCGCGATTCGCCACCAAGCGGCCAAGCTGCTTCAACCACTTTTGGCTGTACGCCATAAATAAATATTTATGCTCAGAGTGGAATTGCACAAGCGCTTTCATGGACCCCTCCGCTTTCACTTCGCGGAATAAGGCGAGCGAAAACAACTTTGTCAAAAAGTGTTCGCGAATGGCCGCATTCGTCAAGCGCCCTTCTTCCTCAATGGCGGCATTAGGGAAGCGTCGGAAAACATGCTCGGCGAACAGTCCGACTCCCTTCTCAACCACCATGCCGCTTTCCTCGTCGTCATACACTCTCACATCTTTGATGCCGCACGTCGGGGAGCGCCCCTTTAAAATGAATCCATCGACTTCTCCGACTTGGCCGAAAAAGGAGGTGGCAAATTCATTCATTTCCCTCGTCCAATCTCGGTTCGTCGACGACTGCACAAGCCGCCTTTCCTCGCCGCGTTTCACAAGTCGGACCGTTTCCCGCGGAACCCCAAGCCCAATGGCCACTTCTGGGCATACAGGCACAAGCCGAGCAAACTCCCCTAAACGAGAGACAAACGAATTGTGAATGATATCGCCGTTATACCGACAGGCAGAAAAGCCGAGGCATTCGCTGACAACCACCGTTGGAATTGCATAATGCATTTCTCTTTATTCTCCTTTCTCGTTCCGTCATCTTACTTTTATTGTAACCATTCGAACAAGTGACTGTCATGAATGACGATTTCATTAAGTCTGTCAAAAGAAGAGGCTTCGGACACTCTCTTTACTCAAGAAGGCCGGTGAAAAACGATTATTTTCGCTAAATCCGTTCGTTTTGGTTAGAAAAGAAGGGTTTATTTTGCAATGTTTTCCAATATCGAGAAAAGTCGGTTTTAAGCTTCTTTTTTATATTACCGTCCTTCAAGAGACCAACTCACTCTTACCACTGCGCCACCAAGCGGCAGTGGGCAAGACGACTCAACATGCAAAAAGCGTCCTAAACAACTCCTGCTTAGGACGCTTTATTTTAGCAGAATAGTTGCGGCAGTTGCTGCATAGCGGTATGACGCCCATATACTCCATCAAAACGACGACAATGGCGCCAAACACGGTGAGCCAAAGCGGGTGGCGGTAGTCGCCGACAATGTCCCGCTTGTAAGCAGCGACAAGCATACAGCCCCGGCCAACACACTGATTCTGCTTTCTTTCTTCATCGTCTCTCCTCCCGTTGCACCGCCTGAATGGCGATTCCTTCGTTTTGCAAGGCTTGATAGAGCCGCTTGGCAAATCGCACCGCTTGTTCATTGTCGCCATGGAGACAGACGGTGTCGGCTTCAATCGCCACGTCCGTCCCTTGCACCGAGCGAACGCGCCGGTCGCGGATCATCATGAGCACTTGCTTGACCGCTTCGTCTTCATCCGCGATGATAGCGCGCGGATCGCTTCTTGGGGTGAGCGAACCATCCGTCTGATACGTCCGGTCGGCGAACACTTCGCTCGCCGTCCGCAAGCCGCAGGCGCGGCCGGCGCGGATGAGTTCGCTTCCCGACAAGCCGTATAAGACAAGCATCGGATCGACATCATGCACCGCTTTGGCGATCGCTTCGGCCAGCGCCGCGTCTTTCGCCGCCATATTGTACAAGGCGCCGTGCGGCTTCACATGCGTCATCACGCCGCCTTCCGCCTTCACAAACGCAGCCAGCGCGCCGATTTGGTAGACTACATAGGCGTATACTTCCTCTGGCGAAACGGCCATGGCGCGCCGTCCGAAGCCAAACAAGTCCGGAAACCCCGGATGGGCGCCGATGGCAACGCCATGACGAATCGCAAGCTGCACCGTCCGCCGCATGACGAGCGGGTCGCCGGCGTGAAACCCGCAGGCGATGTTGACAGAGGTCACATACGATAAGATTTCTTCCTGCCCAATCCTATACACCCCAAAGCTTTCGCCGAAATCGCAATTCAAATCAATCGTCCTCACCGTTCTCCCTCCCATTGACGGCGAATGGCGGCAACCCAACGAATCAATCGATGATGTTGTTCCTTATAAAGCCGCGTTGCTTCCTCCGAAGTAACCAACTGAAATTGAAGACAATCGCCCGGGCGAGCCTGCGCCAAAATCGGCAAATCGACCGCCGCAACTTGGGCGATGCGCGGATAGCCGCCCGATGTTTGGCTGTCGGCCATCAATACAATCGGTCGGCCGGATGCCGGGACCTGCACCGTACCGAAAACGACCGCTTCCGAGACCATCTCCCGCTCGCGTACAAGCGCCAACGCTGGTCCAGAAAGCCGATAGCCGGTTCGGTCGGACTGCGGCGTCACTTCATAACGGGCGGCGAAAAACTGGCAGCGGCTCGCCGGCGTAAATTCATCATACTCCGGACCGGGAACCGCGCGCACCGTTTTCGTTTTCCCGTGAATATAGGAAGCGGCTAGACGCGAAAGCCCCCAGCGGATCGAGCGAACCGCAGTGAACGGGTGCGCAGCGCCGACCGGAAGCACATCTCCGCGGCGCAACGGCCGCCCCGCCAAACCGCCAAGCTGCGCTGGAACATACGTGGAGCGGCTGCCCATCACGGGCGGCACATCGATGCCGCCTGATACCGCGATATACGCCCGAAACCCCGTCCGACACACTCCCACTTCGAGCACATCCCCCGGTTTGACGGTCTCCGGTTTCCAAAGGGAAATCGGCCGCCCATTGAGCGCGCACGGGAAATCGCCCCCGCATACCGCAACGACGACCTCAACGCGAAACCGAAGCGTCGGTCCGGCCATCGTCACTTCCAGCACTGCTTCATCACCGCTGTTGCCGACAAGCGCATTGGCAAGACGATATGCCCATGCGTCCATGGCTCCGCTCATTGGCACACCGGCATGCCGGTAACCGGTGCGTCCGCTATCTTGGACGGTTGTAAAAAATCCGCTCTCGATGACGTCAATCATGTTCCTCTCTCCAACGTGCAAATTCCTTGGCGTCAATGGGCTGAAACTCGACGATGTCGCCAGCGGCAAGCAAACTCGGCTCAGCCCGGCGCGGGTCAAACAGCTTCAGCGGCGTCCGGCCAATCAACTGCCAGCCGCCCGGCGTGGCAAGCGGGTAGACGCCCGTCTGTCCGCCGGCGATGCCGACCGAACCGGCTGGCACTTTTGTGCGCGGCACCGGCCGCCTTGGCGTCGCCAAGCGCGGCGACAGCCCTCCTAAATAGGCAAATCCAGGAGAAAAGCCGATCATATAAACTCGGTAGCGTCCGGTCGAATGAAGCGTCACCACCTCGTTTTCCGTCATCCCATGAAAGCGGGCGACATCCGACAAATCCGGACCGAATTCGCCGCCGTAACAGACGGGAATGACGACCGTACGCGCCAAACGCCGCGCCGCTTGTTCAGACCGCCTGATGTTTTTCCTTAGCCATGCGCCTATGCCGATGTAATCGATCACCAATGGATCATAGTAGATGGTGAGCGACGAAAACGCCGGCACGATCTCCTCGATGCCTTCTTTTTTCTCTGCCTCAAGACGGGCTGCCGTCCCATGGACGACCTCGTTCACCGCCTCATCAATGCAGTCCGCGAACCGAACCGTCACCGCATATTCGCATAGCGGAAACAACGTATACTCCACCATCATCCCTTCCCTCGAAAGCCGAGTTCGCGCGAAATGTCCATCGCCGCCTTCTTCAGAAGCGGAACGATGCGCGCCACATCATCCGACGAAAAGCGTTGTTCCGGCCCGGCAACGCTCAGCCCGGCAACCGCCGCGCCTTCATGGTTGAAAATCGGCACAGCAACGGCGGCCGAATAGTTTTCCAGCTCAGAATAGCTGACCGTATAGCCGCGGTCCCGGTCTTCTTCCAACAACCGGCGCAACGCTTCTTTGTCGGTCACCGTATGTTTGGCGATTTTGACAAGCTCGACTTGTTCTAAATAACGTTCCCGATCCGCCTTGTCCATAAACGCGAGCAACACGCGCGGACACGCACCGGCGTACAGCGGAGCGCGCCGCCCAACTTTCGTATAGACGCGCACCGGCTCGGACGTTTCGACTTTTTCAATATACAGCGCCTCATCGCCGTCGCGGATGACTAAATTGACCGCTTCGTTCGTCTCCTCTTTCAGCCGCTTCATCACTGGCAGCGCCGCCCGGCGAATATCGAGCCGCTCGGCGACGAGCGCGCCAAACGTCAAGAAGGCTAAACCGAGCTCATAGTGATCGCCTCGTTTTTGCAAAAAACCAAGGACAACAAGCGACTGTGCCATCCGGTACACCGACGTTTTGGGCATCCGAAGCCGCTCGACCATTTCCGGCAGCGTCAACCGTTCGCAATCGAGAAACAAATCAAGCAGTTCTTTTGTTTTTAAGACCGTTTTATTCACCATTGCCCCTCTGTTCCGAATATCAGAATATCAATTCCAAAATACGAGTTATATATTTTTTATTATAATGAAAAGTGGAACAACTTTCTACCACAAAATGAAAAGCGCCCGCTGAACGGACGCCGTTGAATTCAAATCGATAAGCGTTTCAAAAACACGTAACTCACTTTTTGATATTCCATTTTTTCCTCATAGAAGCGATGGGCGTCAACCCGCTGGAGGCCGGATGACAGCGAGACAATCCCGTAGCCGTGCTCCTTCGCCCATTCGTGCACATGCGACAGCAACGCTTTTCCATACCCTTTCGAACGTTCGCTCGAAGCGGTAACCAAATCGCACACCCAAATAAAGCGACCGTTATAGAGCGTAATCATCGGCATGAATCCGACAACGGCAACCATTTTGTCCTGATCATATAACGCCGCAAGCTTATACCCTTCTTTTTCTTGCGCTTCACGCACAAGCGCAACATACGTTTCTTCATCCAAATGGGTGCGCAGCTCGCGCATGACCGGAAAGGCGCTTCTCACTTCTTCTTCGGTTTCGAGCCAAACGAATTGCCGCACGATTCCCATCTCCCTTCTCTAGTCAGTGCCCCTTTCAATGGATCGGCTGATCATGTCAGCGAAGCGAGCACAGCCGGCAAGGCATCCACAACGTCCGACGCCAATACATCCCAGGGCGAATGACCGTGTTGAACAAGCCAATCAGCAGCCTTTCCATGCACGAAAACAGCATTGCTCACCGCCGGCTGCACCGCCTCGTGCTGCAGCAAAAACGCCGCCACGATGCCCGTCAACACGTCACCGCTGCCGCCTTTCGCCAAAGCCGGGTTGCCGGTCGTGTTGACATATTGCGATCCATCCGGCCCCGTAACAATCGTATACGGCCCTTTCAACACGACATACACGCCATATTCCATCGCCAACCGCTTGGATACCCCAAAGCGGTCGTGCTCCACCTCGCGAATGGAGCGATGGACGATGCGCGCCATTTCCCCCGGATGCGGGGTGATCACCGTCGGCGCGCTTCGGACGCGCACCTGTTCGGCGTAATCATCCCAGAAAAATAGGGCATCGGCATCGAGGACAAGCGGCACCGGACGGCGCACAAGTTCGCTGACCAGGCGGCGCACCCCTTCCGTTCGCCCCATGCCTGGACCAACGGCGAGCGCATCGACATCCAGCCCATCCCAATCGGTCGCACCGGCAAATGCGCCGTCATCAGCCGGCCACGGCCTACACATCGCCTCGGGCACCCGGTTGGCGACCGCCTCGTACACCGTTTCCGGAACCGCCATGGTCACAAGTCCGGCCCCGCTTCGCAGCGCCGCTTTGGCGGCGAGCGTCACCGCTCCGGCCATCGCCTGTGACCCGCCGACAACAAGCAGTTTGCCGTACGTTCCTTTATGAGAGAACCGCTTCCGCTTTGGCATCGTTCGTATGACATCGCTTCGTTCCCACACGAACCGATGGTCTGCATTCGCTTTGACCGCCAGCGGCGGAATGCCGATATCAACGACAACCATTTCTCCGTAATAATCGACAACGGGGAAGGTATACGCCCCAAGCTTTGGACATTGAATGGTGAGCGTCATATCCGCGCGAACGGCCGCGGCGACATCACCGCCATCCGCCGGCACCCCGCTTGGCACATCGATTGCATACACAACAGCCCGCGAGCGGTTCACTTGTTCAATGATTTCTTGATACGGAGAACGAACCTCACCTTTCACGCCGATGCCAAGGAGCGCATCAATGATCACGTCGTAGTGCGGCGCACGCATCGCAAACTCTCGTTCATTCCCTTCATACGGAATCCACGAATACCCGGACCGCTCGTACACCTCAAGCGCCGTGCGCGCTGCTCCTTTCACCTTTTCCTTTGGTGGAACGAGCCATACATCGGTTTCGTAGCCGTAGCTTTTCAACATGCGGGCAACGACAAACCCATCCCCGCCGTTGTTGCCCGTCCCGGCAAGCACCGCCACGTTAGCGGCGCGTGGAATTCGTTCTTTCAGCGCTGAAAACAGCGCCTGCCCGGCGTTTTCCATCAATGAATCAGCGCTAATGCCGATCCGCTCCGTCACTTCCCGGTCGATGGCGTACATTTCATCAGCTGTTACGATCGGAATCATTCTCCTTCCTCCTCGCTTCTTTTGGCCTCCGTCCCCTTTGACGCTCCATCTTTTACACATGTTGGCCATGGGAGAATCAGGCTTCGAGAACGAACCACGATGCCCGATGGAGCGGTCTTTATGGAGCGTTCATGAAACGTTTGGCGTTCCCTGCCGCGCCTTCCCATCATCAATGTATATAGCATAACGTTCGACGCAAGAAAATGAGCGGTTCAACTCAACGCCAACCGCGCTTGCACCGAATGGGCGCCACATCATTCATCAGCCAAACCGCAGGCGCGAATCATCACTGTCTGTAGACGATATAGGCAAAAAAGGAGTATAGTAGAAATAGGCAATCCCGTAAAAGTCAAAAAAGAGGCGACCAACATTGACGCACATCGAAAAAGGAAGCAACAAATACCTTAAAGCAAGCATATCGCTCTTTTTTGGCGGCTTTGTGACGTTTGCCGTCCTATATACGCCCCAGCCGCTGTTGCCGATTTTCGCCAAACAGTTTCACATTTCTGCCGCGGCGGCGAGTTTAACCGTATCAGCATCGACCGGCACGCTCGCCGTCATGATGCTGATCGCTGCCAACTTATCGGACCGAATCGGCAAAAAACGGGTGATGATCGCCTCGATGTGGCTGACGTCGCTGTTGGCGATCGCGATGGCGTTCAGCCCGAATTTTCCGATGCTGCTTGCGGCGCGCACGCTCGTTGGCATCACGGCAGCCGGCATCCCTTCGTTGGCGATGGCGTATGTCGCCGAAGAATTCCACCCAGCAAGCATCGGCAAGGCGATGGGGCTCTATATTAGCGGCACATCGATCGGCGGCATGGCTGGACGGATATTGACGGGCGTACTGACCGATCTCTTTTCCTGGCGTTCGGCGCTTGCCATCATCGGCCTTCTATCATTGGCGCTTTGCCTCGCCTTCACCGTCCTTCTACCTGCCCCAAGACAAGCGACCAAACGACGGAGCAGCGAAACGGTATGGCGGGCGTACGCCGTTCACCTTCGCGACAAGCCGCTTGCGGCGCTGATCGTCCTTGGTTTTTTGTTTATGGGCGGGTTTGTGACGATGTACAATTACATCGGCTTTTTGCTGAGCGAGCCGCCGTATTCATTCCGCCAATCCGTGCTCGGCTTTTTGTTTATCGTTTATGTGTTTGGCAGCTTCAGTTCTGTCTATATGGGGCGTCAAGCCGATATATACGGCCATGCGCGCACCCTGCGCCTGTCGGTCGCCTTGACGGCGCTCGGGGCGCTCGCCACGCTCGCCCCGTCCGTGTTCGTGAAAATCGCCGGCTTGGCGCTGTTTACGTTCGGCTTTTTCGGTTGCCATTCGATCGCCAGCGCCTGGATCGGCGAGCGGACGCACGTCTATAAAGCGCAGGCGTCGTCCTTGTATCTTCTTTTCTATTATTTAGGATCAAGCCTTGCCGGAACAGCCGGCGGCTACGTCTGGGCGCATTTTCATTGGAGCGGCGTCATCGCCTTTATCGCCGTGTTGCTCGCCTTGTCCTACCCGCTTATCCGCTATGCGGAAAAACGACGGCCATCGCCTTCACGATGACCGCCGCCTCGATTATGGCTGCTTGGCGATCACTTGCAACCCAAACTGCAGGCAATCGTCGCAAATCGCCGCCAGCGGACCTTTGGCCAGCCTTGGTTTTTCTTTGAGACAAAACGAGCAGCGGCCGCCGCCATGCGCCTCTTCTACCTCCATGGCCAGCGTTTCCTCAAGTTTTTCCAATGAGAAGACAGCCAACGCCTCGTATACATTATCAAGCAAATGATCATCAATATAGGCACATTTTCCTTCCCAACGGAGCGCGATGAGTTTCGCCGCCACCGCCATCCCTTCGTAAAACCGGCGCCGAGCCTCATCCTCCCTTTGCTCGGCCATAGCGATCAATTCATCGGCAAAACGCTCAAGCGCCCGAGGCGTGCATTCATCAAGCCACCGTGTTGTTCCGTTTGTCATGCACATTTCCCCTCCCTCGTTTCTTTCCCTTTTCAATACGACAAACGGGCGTATTTTCCTTCTTCACCGCGGCAATTCATCAAGAAAACGGGATCGCAGCTCAAGCGGCGGCAGCTGACAATGATCGCGCTTCGGAGCGAGACGATGCCGACGATTGGCAATCGCGTCATACATATGATCGCGCAACAGCCGTGGAACGAGAAATCCAGCCGCTGTCAGCCAATTCCACGGCCAAGCTAGACGCCGGCCGATGCGCAGGACAGCGTCAGATTTTACATAACAGCACCCGTTCTCGATGAGGACGACACTGTCTTCTGCTGACATCTCCTGCTTTGCCAGCAACGCTTGGCCAACGATGCTCTGTTGCGCCGCAAAGCGGAACACCGCCTGGCGGTCGCGGGCGGCGATCCAGTGCGCGCTCGCATGGCAAAACAGGCAATCGCCATCAAATAAGATGACAGGATGCATCACGTTCCCTCCATTGACCGGCTGTCGACCGGCTTGATGCAGGCGATCACGTCGTTTTTCGGCGAGTTGACCAGCGGCGCCACTTCGTACATGCGCATCTCGCCGCTCGGATACGGCGACAATAACGATTTCAAGTACTCGCTGTCGTCCAAACGCGGATCAAGCCAGTCGTCATGCCGCTCGGGAGGCAACATGACCGGCATCCGATCGTGGATGGGGGCGATGAGCTCGTTCGCCCTCGTCGTGACGATCGCGCACGTCTCAAGCGGCCCGCTCGGCCCGTCCCAGCGCTCCCACAGTCCAGCAAAGGCAAACGGCTCGCCCGTTTTGAGGGTAAACCGGTACGGCACTTTTTTCGTTCCTTCCTTTTTCCATTCGAAAAATCCATCGGCTAAAATCAAACAACGCCGCCGCTTGAACGCATGGCGAAAACTCGCCTTTTCATCGACTGTTTCCGCCCGGGCGTTGATCATCTTGGCGCCGATGCGGGCATCTTTTGCCCAAAACGGCACAAGCCCCCAGCGCATCATTTTGCCGATTCGCTCCCCTTCTTCCACAATGACCGTCAACACCTCCTGGCTCGGGGCGATGTTGAACCGGGGCGCGAGCGGGCCTTGATAACGGAAGTGAAACTGCTCCTGCAACGCCAACAAATCGACAGTTAATGTAAACCGCCCGCACATGCCTCTTCCTCCCTTCTTCTCGTTAGCTCGATGGAAGCAAACCATCTTCTACCAGCAAACTGTCAACAACGCTCTCCCCATGTGCGCTCATCTTTATGAAAGTGTAAGTCTTCCTAGTTGAGTGATGATCCAAATCCTTTCCTTCTCAGTTTATAAAAAAAGCGGCCGAGAGGGAAATCCGGCCGCTTGATGAAAAGAAGCATCAGTTCACCTCTTGCGGCACCGGCGCCAGAGGAAACCGAACCGTAAACGTGCTTCCTTTTTTCTCTTCCGAAACGACGGTTACCTCACCGCCGTGCGCTTTCGCAATTTCTTTGACGATCGTCAAGCCGAGCCCTGTTCCGCCGATGCGGCGGCGATCGGAGTTATCAACGCGGAAAAACTTCTCGAAAATATGCGGCAACGCTTCCGCCGGGATGCCAGGCCCTTCATCTTGCACATCGACGCACAGGCAGCCGCTATGTTCATACAACCGGATCACAACGGCTCCACCGTCTGGAGAATATTTCACCGCATTATGAACTAAGTTCGTAAACAGCTGCCGCAAACGCTCTCTGTCGCCGCGGATCATCGTCCGCTTTGTCTCGATCAAGACGGAAAACGCATGAATATCCGTCCCCATTTTTTCGGCATCGATGACTTTTTCCATGATCGGAACAAGATCCACCGGCTCCCAACGATACGTTTGCCGGCCGGCTTCCATGCGCTGCACATCGAGAAAATCATTGATCAAAGCCGTCAGCCGCTCCGCTTCTTGGCCAATGGCGGTCAAATATTTTCGCTGCCGTTCCGGCGCAAGCGGTTTGTTCAGCAGCAACTCCGCCAAACCGAGAATGCCCGCAAGCGGCGTCCGCAATTCATGGCTGACCGTGCTGACCAACTCGGATTTCATCCGATCCACTTCCGCCCGCGCTCAAACGCCTCCATCGCTTTCGGCATAAGCTGTTCGAAATAACGGATGAAAAACTCGCGGGCATCGCGAAGAACCCGCTCATCTTCCGGATGAGAAGCCAACGGCTCCATTTCCCGCAATACTTGCTTCACGATTTCTTGTTGCTGAAAGACGCTTTCTTTAAACGACGGACGTCCAAATGCAAAATAGCCGCGCACATCAAAAAACGCTTGCGTAAACGCCCGATCAAGCTGGCGGGTGAGAATTTCCTTTTGCTCGAGCCTTTGTTGCGCCGCCTCAAATGAACGGACGAGCGACTGCTGGTACATCACAAACAACGCCGAACCGAGAATAAACAACATCGTACATAAAACCATCAGCGATACAAATCGGGATGCAAGGTTGCGACGAAAGCGCATTGTCATCTTTCATTCAATACCTCATTCACTTTTTTCACAAAATCCAACGGGTGATACGGTTTTTCGATAAACAAATCCGCACCGGTTGAAAGCGCCCGCTCTCGGTCGGCCGGCTGGGTTTTCTCCGACAGCATGATCACTTTCGGACGTTTCCCGGGGCAGTCACGGCGAACATGTTCGAGCACCTCGACACCGCTATAAAACGGCAACATATAATCCAGCACCACCAAATCATAATCGCGTTCGCGCAGCTGCGCGAGCGCCTCTGCTCCGTCCGCCGCATCGTCCACTTGATGCCCTTCATCGGTCAACAAATCGACTGCCAACATGCGCAACACATCTTCATCCTCAACAAGCAAAATCTGTTTCAATCGTCCTTCCTCCCCCTGCTTCATCATGTTCGCCGCCTGCTTCTCCCCTTGCCGGCCAAAGGAAAATCCTCTTCCGCTCTCCCCGATGCCCGACGGGGGAATCCCATAAAAGCATAGAACGGTCGACGCAACTCTACATCCGTTTCAGCAATCGGCTGACCCGCGCCTCGAGCTCAAGCCGTTTAAACGGCTTCGTTATATAATCGTCCGCTCCCAACTGAAGCGCCCGCGCGATATCTTCTTCACTTTGCCGCATGGTCAACATAATGACTCTATACCGTGAGGCATCACGTCGGCTACGAAGACGGCGCAATACCTCAAGCCCGTCCATTTTGGGCATCACTCCATCCAAAATGACAAGGCACGGCGAGCGGTCCTCGTGCCACGATGACTCGACAAACGACAGCCCATCCGCAAATGCCCGCACTTCACACCGTTCTTTTCGATCCCGGGCAATGTGTTCAAGAAGATCTGCCACAATCGTGCGAACAATCACATCATCGTCAACGACCGCCATTTTCATGGTTTTTCGCTGTTGTCTGCCGCCGAGCTTTTCAGCAGCCACCGTCCGATCACGACCACCGTTTTTGGCCGCATACATCGCCGCATCCGCCTGCTCGAGCCAATCATCAAGCGCCGCGCCTCCTGCGTTCACTTCCACAATTCCACAAGAAAAGGTGCAATGGAACACCGTGTTCCCCCCGGAAAAAGAGCAGGAGCGAAATTGGTCGCGAAGCCGCTCAATGACTTCGATCGCGTCTTGTTGCGGCGTTTTCGGCAAAAAGAGAAGGAATTCCTCACCGCCGAAACGAAACGCCAAGTCATTGGGCCGTGTTCCGTTCCGAAGAAGCGCCGCAAATTCACGCAACACTTCATCTCCGACTAGATGGCCGTACTGATCGTTAATCTTTTTAAAATGATCAAGATCAAGCAATGCAATACGGCTTCCCGAGCCGCTCCCGCTCGTTTTCGAACTGGCGATAGGCCTCGGGCAAATATTTGCGGTTGTATAATCGCGTCAATTCGTCGACAAGCAAAAGACCTTCCAACTGCCTTTTTCGCTCCAGCAGCCGATTCACGCGAATAAGAAATTCGGATAAAGAAAACGGTTTGACCATAAAATCGTCAGCGCCCAACGCATAACTTTGCAGGCGCACCTCTTCACGATCATCGGCGCTGATGATGACGGTTGGTACAAATTGTTGGCCAAGCGCCGCTTTCAATTCTTTAAGGACAGTCAACCCGTCCGTTCCCCTTATGTGGACATCGATGACAATACAGTCGGGCTTCACCTCATAAAATTGCGCGATCGCCTTTTCCGGTTGGGCGACGGTGACAATATGCCAACCTGCTTTTTCCATTTGCTCTTTCATAAACATAAGAAAAAGCGGATCGTCGTCAATCATCAACATCAATGGCGCTTCCTCGACCTCCGCTTTCGAAAGCGAAAAATGGGGCGGAATGTCGCGATACGTCTCATCGTAATACCAATGCATCAGTTCATAAACATGCTCCTTCAATGCAGCGGACGTCCATACGTTTCCGCTTTCCTCTTCAAGCCGCTTCATGAGGCGGCGCGCTTTTTTCCCCAGCTCTTCCATGCCGATAACCGCTGCCGTCCCCGCAATGTTATGGAAGAACCGATACACCTCTTCATACGTAATCGTTTCCGCCCGCTCCCATTGTTCCAATTTGGCGCGAATATTGCGCCAAAAATGCTCCTTATATTTGTCCATGGCCGGACGCTGCCCCTCCTGTTTTCATCTCATCTCCTTAACGGCACAAAAAAGAAGGAACCGCCGAAGCCGTTCCACTATTTTTCATTATATATGGCTTTTGTTGTGCTGTACACGATCAAATCAATTTTTTCTAGCCTCTGTCACTCAAGCGACTGTAAAAAAGAAAGCATGCGGCTCACGTATTGGTCGCCATACAACGAGAAACTTTTGACATGATCCGCTTTGTCCGTCAGCCATAGTTGAAACGCATCCGGATGGGTTTTGTACAGTTTTACGCTTTCCTCATACGGAATCGAATGGTCGTCTTTGCTGTGGATGAACAAAATCGGCCTTGGCGCGACACGATCGACCGCATGGATGGGAGAAGATACGCTCAAATCCAAGTCGGCAAGCGCTGGGATGATGGCCAAAATCAAATACGTAAACGGTACATCCGGCAAATGCGTCCAAACCGGCATGTTGGCGCGCAAATACGATTCAAGATCGCTAAACGGGCTGTCCGCAATCACCCCGCGAACATCGCCGTCCTCTGCCGCCGCCAAGATCGACGTTGCCGCTCCCATGGAAATGCCGTATAAGGCGATCGGCTCGCGGTAATGACGTTTCGCGTAATCAATGACGCCGAGCAAGTCGTCCTTCTCTTTGACGCCGATCGTAATCATGTCCCCTTCCGATTCACCGCTCGCACGGAAATCGAACAAAATGACACGGTACCCTTCAGACACGAGCCGCTTGGCGAGCGGCAAAAACGGCACGTTTTTCTGAATCCGGTTGCCGGCGTACCCATGGGCAAAAATGACCGTCATCTTCGCCTCTCCTTTAGGCGGAATGATCCAGCCTTCGAGCGCCGTTTTCCCATCTTTGCTTGTGAATGTCGCACTTTCATACGCCATGCCATAGTCTTTCGGCGTCACGGCAATCGGCTCGCGCGGTTTATGCGTCAGCTGCCAGCCGACATAAACGGACAAACCGACGCAAGCGAGCAACCCCAAAATGACAACGCCAATGGCCGCAGAAATCCAAACGCGCCGTTTTGTCCGGCGCGGCGTGCGCACCAATTCCATGCGCATTTCCCCCTTCTTGCTTTTTCCCTTTCTTTCATCCTACTTGTGCAATTGGTCATTTGGCAAACAAAAAAGAGATGTCCGCAAAAGAACGAACATCTCTTCCGCCAATGGCCCGCTTGAAACACAATCTGCCATACCGCCAACTTACGAATGCGCAAGCGGCGCAGACGCTCCTTTACATCTGACGATCAAGTCAAACTCACGCACCGACGTCATGCGTTCATCAACGAGCCCGCGCTCCCAAACATGGCACAAAAACAGCTCAGCGATCAGCCTATTCCGTTCGTTTTCTTGCCCGCGTTCCAAAGCGATGACGCTCAAATACAGATCGCACATCCGATTGGCGATCGCTTTCGCATGGAACGTCTGGACCTCTTCCGCCTGGCCGTTAAGACGCGCCAGTGCTGCCCCCCATTCCTTAAGCCCTTCTTCGACCGGGCGGGCGAGCGGCTTCACGTCAGCTGCCAAATGCTCAAGGCGCTCCTGCATCTCGGCGGCAAACCGTTCGTGGATGCGATATTTGCGCATCAAACGCAGCACCTCGAGCGCCAAAATGTTCGCCGTCCCCTCCCAAACCGTCAGCACTTGCGCATCGCGCAACAGGCGCGGCGTGACGAAATCTTCAATATACCCGTTGCCTCCATGCATTTCAATCGCCTCATGGCTGAACGCGATCGCCTCTTCAGCGGTGCGCATCTTAAGGAGCGCGATCAGAAGCCTAAGCCATGCTTTCTCCGCCTCGCCCGCTTCATGCGGCGCAGTCATCACGCGGTCAAACAAGGCGATCATGTCAAAGCAGGCGCTCGTTTCCACTTCCTGCCTCGCCGTCAAGTCAGCCAACGTATGGCGCACCATCGGGTAATCGGTCAGTTGATGGCCAAAAGCGGTGCGCTGTTCGGCGTATTGTTTCGCTTCCTCGAGCGCCCGCTTCATGATGCCGACCGAGGCGACCGCATTGCAGACGCGCGACAAATTGAGCGCTTCCATCATATAATAGAAGCCTTTTCGCGGATCACCAACCACATACGCCTCGGTCCCGTCAAACACGACTTCGGCCGACGGCACGGCGCGCACGCCTAACTTATCTTTTAGGCGGCGAATCGAGATGCCGTTTAACGTCCCATCCTCCTTGCGCCATGGGACGAGAAACAAGCTCAGCCCTTTCGTCCCCGGGCCGCTCCCGTCGATGCGCGCCAATACGAGCGCTACACCGCAGCGGCCGGCATTGCTGGCAAAATATTTTTCCCCATATAGTTTATAATGGTCGCCGCACGGCACGGCACGCACCGCGTTGGCGCCAACGTCCGACCCGCCTTGGCGCTCGGTTAAAAACGTCGCCCCTTCGTACAGCTCGACTTCCCCAGTGGAGATGACATGGGGCAAATACGTCGCTTTCAGCTTTTCATCGGCGAAATGCTCGAGCACATAGGCGGTCGCCATCGTCAGCGTCACCGGGCATTGACACTCCACACGCCTAAAGGGCGTGGGATTCTTGGGTCGTTCGCGTCCTCATCCATTTCTGGTTCGGACAACGCCCAAGTTCGGGGGTGTGTCATCACCCCGTCCCATCGGGTTAGCCTGTACCCCAATGGGCGGCGCACCTGTGACCAGTGCGCTAGGTTAGGCGGCGAAGCCCGAAATCGCTTTGGCGATGTTGATCGCGCCATTCAAGTCGGCATGAATCGCATATCCGCATTTTTTGCATTGGAAGTGGATGCCGTTTCGGTTCGCTTTCTCCCGATGCCCGCATCGGCATGTTTGGCTTGTATAGGTCGGCTTCACCCACTCCACCCGAATGCCCGCCATTTCCGCTTTATAGGCAATCATCGTTTGCAATTGATGAAACGCCCAGGAATGGAGACTTCGTCCTGCTTCTTTTGCCGATGTTGCCCGCTTTCGAATCCCCGTCAACTCTTCCATCCGAATCACGCCAACACCGTTGGCGAGGGCAAAACGGACGATTTGACGGCTGATTTTATGGTTCCTATCCTTCATCCAGCGGGACTCTTTACGGCCGATTTTGCGAATCATATGGAGCTTCTTGGCTTTGCCCAACGTTCGCCGCAAAGCCGCATATCGTCGGCGTACAAAGGCGCATTGGCTCCCTTTGAAAAACAACGATTTCGTTCCTACGCTGGCAACGGCGATATAGCGAAGCCCAAGGTCAACCCCCATCACCTTTGTTTCGTGTCGCGGCTCCAYTTCAAAGGTGATGGTGATMGCCAAGTACCATTTCTTTCTCTTTTTGTAGAGCTTGGCTGCCCCTTGTTTGGCGGTTCCATTGATAAGCCGATTCAGCCACGCTTCTTGATAGGAACGCGTGACGACAGGCACGCCRATTCGYTTCTCCAGTGTGGGGAATGAAACCGTGTAGAACTCTCCTTTCTTTTCCACCTTTACGTTTTGGTTGTTAAAGCAACACCATAATGTTCGGAACTTCTTTGTTTTCTGGTTTTTCTTTTGAGACTTCACTTCTCGAATCGTCTGATTCACGACGGCRGAAGGAAACCGCTGCGACGAAAACTCTTTAAAWAKTTTGCTCGTCGCTTGATTCAGYTCGGGATGATTCAACAGCCAATTCGCAAACGMTGTATTCACTTCTGTCATCCGTTCRTACATGTCTTGTTTGACTTTCGTTGGGTTGTGCAGCTCCAGCYTTAGTGTGATSGTSGGCATGGATTCACCCCCTTTTCTTTTGAGATTCCACATAGCGTTTTATTGTTTCACTTGATACATTCTCTGCTGTACTAACGAAGAAAGAGCGTGTCCAAAGACTAGGCAAATGAGACAAGTGTTTAAATTCCTGTCTTAATCGTCTGGAAGTCACTCCTTTCACTCTTGCCATAATATCTGATGGAGAATCAGAAGGGAGGCAATTCAAGAACAAATGGCAATGATCAGGCATCACTTCCATAGCAAGGATGACCCAATCATTCTCTTGGCAAATTTCTTCTACTAACTGCTTGAATCGCTCTTCCACTCTGCCTACCAACACCTTTCTTCGATAACGCGGACAGAAAACAAAATGATAGTGAATCAAAGATACAGTTGTTTTCGTTCTTCGATATTCTTGTTCCATATTATGAATAGTATCAGTTTAATGGTTATACTGCAGCACCTAAAGATAAAAATGGTTGCTCGAAGCAATCCTCTTAAGGGATTACCGAGCAACGCCGTCTTTCATCCCACGATTGAAACCGTGGGATGAAAGACGGCTTTTTCTGTAGAATTCTTCACGCGACACTGCCTGTTTTTCCGGAACGTTCACGAAATCACCTTCTTTCCAGCTTTCTATTTTCATTATACACTGGCCGCTTTGCCGAACGAAAATGATTTGGCATAACGCAACGGGTGACATACTCCCGCCGCCTACGCTCACTTGCAGAAATGGCGGCCTTGTCGGTTTAGGACGATAAAAAAAAGCCGCCCGCTATGGGCGGGCGATTCGTGATGCGAATGGGCAGTGATGAACAGGCGGCCGACAGCGCGCGTTGCCGGCCGCGCCAACCAGCGGTTAGTTGGCAGCTAGCGTTTTCCCGAGCGCTTCGCGGGCCGGGACGTAGCGGTAACCGAGGTCACGGGCGACCGCTTCATACGTAATTTCGCCGTTGGCGACGTTGACGCCAAGTTCAAGAGCTGGATTATCAGCGATGGCTTGGATGACGCCTTTATTGGCGATTTGCAAGGCGTATGGGATCGTGACGTTCGTTAAAGCGATCGTCGATGTGCGCGGGACAGCGCCAGGCATGTTGGCGACCGCATAATGAACGACGCCGTGTTTGACGTACGTCGGGTTGTCATGTGTCGTGACGTGGTCGCTCGTCTCGACAATGCCCCCTTGGTCGATGGCGACATCGACGATGACCGAGCCCGGTTTCATCGCTTTCACCATGTCCTCGGTGACGAGCTTCGGCGCCCGCGCCCCTGGGATGAGGACAGCGCCGATGACAAGGTCGGCCTCTGCGACCGCCTCGGCAATGTTCATCGGGTTGGACATGAGCGTCGTAATTTGGTTGCCAAAAATGTCGTCAAGCTCGCGCAAGCGGTCAGCATTCAAGTCGATAATCGTGACATCTGCCCCGAGGCCGACGGCGACTTTCGCTGCGTTCGTGCCGACGACCCCGCCGCCGATGATCGTCACTTTGCCGCGGGCGACGCCTGGGACGCCGCCAAGCAAAATGCCTTTGCCGCCGTACGGTTTTTCTAAAAATTGCGCTCCGATTTGCGCCGCCATCCGTCCGGCGACTTCGCTCATCGGCGTCAACAGCGGCAGCGTGCGGCCGACTTGCACCGTCTCATAGGCAATGGCGATGACGCCGCTTTCTTTTAAGGCGCGCGTCAACTCCGGGTCGGCGGCCAAATGCAAATAGGTGAACAAAATGAGACCTGGGCGGAAATAGCCGTATTCGCTTGGCAGCGGCTCTTTCACTTTCATCACCATATCGGCTTGCGCCCAAACATCTTCCGCCCGCTCGATGATTTGTGCGCCGGCACGGGCGTAATCGCTGTCGATGAAACCGCTTCCGACCCCTGCCTCTTTCTCAATCAGCACCGTATGTCCTGCCTGAACGAATGACAAAACGCCAGCCGGCGTAATGGCGACACGGTTTTCGTTATTTTTGATTTCCTTTGGCACTCCAATAATCATGGATATCGTTCCTCCTCGTCAGAAGTGGCCTTACTTAATAGTATAAAAGAGAGGGAACGGGCCGGGCATTGTTCAAAAAAGAGAAAGAAGCGCCCGGCTTTTGTGGATTTCCACAAATTCAACCGCGCGCTTCGTATTTCGCTAATTTAATATCAATGTATAATTTAATTTTTTGATTCATGTCATGGAGATCAAGCTCGGCGATGTCGGCGATCCGCTTGAGCCGATAAGCAAGAGTGTTCGGGTGAACGTTGAGGACGTCGGCGGTTTCTTGCACGTTTTGATTATGGTCAAAAAACGTTTCAAACGTTTTCACCAAGTCGCTATGATGTTTGCGGTCGTACGATTGCAGCTTCGTTAACGCTGGGTTGGTCCATTCCCCTTGCCGTTTTTGTTCAAGCAAAAAATCAAAAAATTGGTAAATGCCAAGCTGGGCATAGCCGTAAACCGACTTGATTTCATCGCCGAGCTTTTCTTTCAGCGCCAGGACGGCGAGCGCTTCGCGGTAGCTTTTTTCAATGAGGCGATAAATGCCATACACGCCGCCAAACCCGCATTGTACATCGTGGATGTGAAATCGTTCTTTCATTTTGGCGGCGAACGACTCGATGAACGCATTCAGCTCTTTGAGCGGCTGGTCGGTTTTGGGCGCCGCCAGCAAAATCACATCGCGGCCGTCGGTCGTATAAAGAAGGAGCGGGAGTTGCTGGGTCGTTTGCAATAGGTAGGAAATTTGCCGCTCCATTTCGGCGGTCAAATCGGCGGCAAAGCGGAAGACGACAACGGCAAACTGCGGTGCGGTCGGGATTTGCATCGCGGCGAGATGAGCGTGGATTTCGTCTTCACGCGCGATGTGGCCGGTGAGCAGCTTCCAAAACAGCTCTTGCACCCGCTCTTCTTTTTTGTTTTTGCGCATATACAGCTGCAACACTTTGTTTTTCGCCGCTTTCGCCGCCAGCTTCAGCCATTCCATCTCCTCGGGCGAAAGCGTCCGGTTTGTTTCGAGCACCCAGATGAAGCCAATCACCTCATCGTTTTTCCAGATCGAGACAGCGACGCGGCTCCCGAGGCCCACGTCTGGAATCGGCGGCACGCGCACCGGCTCGCGGCTTTTGAGCAGCGCTGGGATGGCGCCTTGTTTCCATAAGCTGTTGATCACTTTTTCCGGCACACGCCGGCTGATGATCGTCGCCGTCCGCGCCGGGTCGGTGTAATCATCATGGGCGCTGTAGGCGATGAGCCGATGGTTCGCGTCTTCGATCGTTACCGGGCATTTCAGCACGTCGCTGACGCGGTCGGCAAACTCTTCAAGACTGTCAAATTCGCCGCGGAACGGGTCGGTATCATAAGACATATTGGCTCCCTCGCATCGTCCATATGATTTGTAGTTTCATTTTATCATAAATGTGAATCCACCACCGTTATTGTATGATGAAAGAAAGGAATGGCTGCGCTTTCTGTCGAATGAAGGGAAGAAGGGATTGGCCAAGGAGGAGGATGACACGCTTTGTTCAAAAAATGGTTTGGCAAGCAACAGCCGAAGGAAGAGACGATCACCGCGCCGCTCGACGGGACGATCATGCGGCTTGAAGACGTGCCGGATCCGGTGTTTGCGCAAAAAATGATGGGCGATGGCCTCGCCATCGATCCGGCGGATGGGGATGTCGTCGCTCCGGTCGATGGCGAAATCGTTCAGCTTTTTCCGACGAAACACGCCATCGGCTTGCGTTCGGAAGCGGGTGTGGAACTGCTCATCCATGTCGGCATCGACACCGTGTCGATGAATGGGGAAGGATTCGCCTATGTCAAAGCCGGCGACCGGGTGAAACGGGGGGATCGGCTTCTTTCCATCGACTTGCCGCTTGTGCGCGAGAAAGCGAAAAGCGCGGTGACGCCGATCATCATCACGAATGGTGATGCCCTTGAGAACCTCAAGAAAAAAGCTGAGGGAGCGGCGGCAAAAGGGGATACGGCCTTAATTTCAAGTGAAGATGAAATAAGGGCGGCGAAGGAACACTTACTGTGCGGTTTTTTCCCGCATCCGGACGACAAGTCGTGGAACTGAGAAGCTCCCACTTCAAGCAAAGCTAAGTTGGAGTAGTTCACAGAAAAGATTGGCGAAAAGAAATAAATGCCCCTTCTAAGTGAGAAGAAGGTGTCCCAAAAGGATCGGGACACCTTTTCTAGCGTCAGGCTGATCGATGAATCGATGCTCCCTTTCCCCAAACAGCCGCTTTGTCGGAAAAATGGGTCAACGCGGCTTTTTGCGTTGTGTAAGCCATAGCGGAAAGCGGATGGCAAAGCTAAGGAGCAAAACGATCACCACGAGGAGGGCGGATGTTTTTTGGGCAATTTCCTGCGCGTCAGCGACGAGCGCTTCGGACTGGATATACCATAAGTGGACAGGGAGCGTTGCCCCTTCCGAAAGAAGATGAAAATCCCACATCTCCCCGGATGCCGATGTTCCCCCGACCAATAAAATAATGGCGGATTCGCCGAACGCGCGGCACGCGACGAGGCTGACGCCGGTTACAATACCTCTGGCAGCGGCAGGGAGAACGGTTTTTAAGATCGTCTGCGTTTTGGTGGCGCCTAAAGCGAAAGAGGCTTCCCGCCATGTTGATGGCACGGCTGTAACGGCTTCCTCCGTGACGCGGGCCAAAACGGGCAAATTCAATAAAGCCAGCGTGACAGCTGCCCCCAGAATGGTGACGCCAATTTGGAAATATTCCACGAATAGAGCGTAGCCGAATAGCCCAAACACAATCGACGGAACCGATGCCAAGCTTTCGATGGCGCCGCGGACCCATTCCATGGATCGGGTGCGCGGTGCGTATTCAGCCAAAAAGATGCCGGCGCCTATCCCAATTGGAAGCGATAGGAAAAGGGATAAAAAGAGAATATAAAGCGAATTCCATAAAAACGGGCCGATTCCGCCGCCTGCATCGATTTCTTCAGGCAACCCGACAAGGAAATGGACATCGATGTCGGGCAATCCTTTCCGGACAATTGTATAAAGAAGAGCCAAAATCAAGGAAAAAATAGATAAGGAAACGGCGCTGATCAGCCCAAGCATAAGTTTGTTGATCGTGCGGCGGGTGCGGAAACGCCCCATTTTTTTGCTTGGAACAGAAACCAGCTCATTCATTTATTGCCCTCCTTTCAGCCGCAAACGGCGAATGGCCATAATGAGCGAAATCGAAATCAAAAGCAACAAAAACGCCATCATGTAAAGAGCGTGGTTGGTGGTCGATTGAAAATCGACGTTTAAAATTTGCATCACGATATGACTGGTCAACACGCTGGTCGGAGTGACCAAGTCAAAGCCGAATTGGGCCACGTTGCCGATTACCATCACTACGGCCATCGTTTCACCGATGGCGCGCGCCATGCCGAGGATGACGGCGGCGGCAATGCCTGATTTCGCAGCTGGGAGCACCACTCGGACGATCATTTGGAATGTTGTTCCCCCAAGCGCATAGTTTGCTTCCCGCCATTCGTTTGGAACGGCGCAGAGGGCGTCATCAGTAATGCGGGTGATGGTCGGCAAAATCATGATGGATAAAACGATAGCGGCGGCGAGAAATCCGTCGCCGACCGGGGCCCCCGTGTGTTCGCGGATCCATGGAATGAGCAAGGTGGCCCCTAAATAGCCGTAGACGATCGATGGGATGCCGACCAATAAATCAAGCAGTGTGCGAAGCCATTGCCGCAGCCATGGCGGGGCGATTTCCGCGATAAACACCGCCACACAAATCGAAATCGGCGTTGCGATCAGCAGGGTCACCAAGGTTAAATACAATGTACCGGCGATAAAAACGGCAGCTCCATATTTGCCGTGTTCCGGGTCCCAACGGGAGGAGAAGAAAAATTCCCAAAGTGATACGTCCCGAAACACGAGAAAACCGGTTTCGCTCACGAATAGAACGATGGCGCCCAATACGGCGCCAAGGAATATGATGCTTCCAAGGCATAGAAAACGGAAAAAGCGGTCGGCGGCATATTTGGCGGCCCAGCGGCTTTGACGGCGGGCCGTCAACAAGTTCGTTGCGTCAGTCCAATCCGGCGATAGTTTCTCCATTTGCGCATCCCCCTTCCCCTGTTGGCGGAAAAATCAGCCTCTCCGCCGGGAAGGAGAGGCTGAGTTGTGTTCTGTTACTTCACAGGGATAAATTTCAGTTTTTTCAAAGAGCCGTTTTGAAACTTTTTGCTTAGGATATAATTGATAAATGCTTTGTCGGCCCCTTTCGCTTCGCCTTTTGTCAATAAGTAGCCATAGCCGTAGAACACGTATTTCCCGCTGGCGGCGTTGGCGGTTGTCGCTTTTACGCCGTTGATGCTGACCGCTTTAATTCCGCCTTTGACATAGGCCAAGTCGACAAATCCGATGGCGTTTGGATTGGAAGAAACAGCATTGACCATATCCCCTGATTTTTGCACTTCTTTGTAGTTGTCTCCGGATGTTTTGATGGCATGCCCGTCCATGATTTTGTCTTCAAAATTGACGCGCGTCCCGGAACCTTTCGCGCGGTTGATGACGACGATCTCTTCGTCTTTCCCGCCGACTTGCTTCCAGTTGGTGATTTTGCCTTCATAAATGTCTTGAATTTGTTGGACTGATAGATTGTCCACGGAATTGTTTTTGTTGACGATGACAGCGAACGGAATTTTTGCGATTTTGTATGCTTTTAATCCTTTGTAAGCAGGGAATCCTCCGACTGCTCGGGTCGCGTCCCAATCGCATGCGCCGATGGTCGCGACGCCTTTGGCGACGGATTGCGGACCGGCGATTGACGAGGATCCGGAGACTACAATTTTCACTTTCGGATGACTCTTTTTAAATTCTTTTGCCGCCTGTTGGGTTAACGGCAGCAAAGCGGTGGAGCCGGCGATAACGATTTTTCCGGATACTTCTGCGGCGTCAGCGCGGTGTTGAGTCGTAAAGGCAGCGCCAATCAGCAAAGCTGATGAAAGAACAGCAGCAGCCATCCGTTTCCATAGTGTGGTTCGTTTCATGGCATATCCCTCCGTGATCAATTTTAGCGGCCTGGGAGACCCTTGTTTTTCCATGATCATTTCGTCATATCGATCCAGCGTCCGTTGCGGAGGATCGATACTTTTTCCCCGTTCTCGGTCGCGATCGTCACGGCGATTTGATTGTCATATGGTGACGGCGCGATCGAGGTGATTTCGTTTTTCGTACTTCCTGCGGTTGTCCACGATTTTGTGGACGGGTCGAAGATGCGGATTGTGTAGATGCCGTTCGTTTCAAGAGCGACATAGATCCGGCTTTTGACAACGACCGCGTCAATGATGTTCTGGTCGGCAAGCAGTGTTTGCTCTTCTCCGTTTCTAGTCCATTTTAATGACGGCCGAGCGGCTTCATCGTCGATCGCACTTACATACACGATTTCATTGTTAGAAAGAAATGCACTGTCGACTTTATTGTCCGGCGACGATGTTAATGGCGTCGGCTGTTTGTTCGGAGAGGAGAGATCCACGAGAAACAGCTGCGGATCCGTCCCGCTTGTATCAATTGAATCAACATCCGTTTTTTGATCGTCAGTGTAGTTTGTTTTTCCTTCATTGGCAACCGTGTACAACAGCTTCGTTCCATCCGGGGATAGACGAAGGTCGGTTTTATATTTCACTTTGTCGTCGATCAATTTGTTGATGCTGCCTGTATCTAGGGACGCGACAGCGACTGCCTCATTGTTGCTTCCGTAAATGCAATAGAGTGAGCGGCCGTCGTTGGACCAAACGAGATCGGTTTTCACCTCATCGTCGTCGCCGATTTGTTTGACGACGTTGGAAGCCAAATCGATGACAAACAAATGGCCGTTTTCATCGACATAGGCCGCTTGCTTCCCGTCAGGCGACAGAGTGAGATCCATTTGGCTAATGGATCGAATGGCGGTTCTCGAACGAATGTCCAAAAGCAGCGAAGTGGAATCGTCCGGTCGGCTGATAAGCAACGTGTTTTGATCCACCCATTGCGGATGGGTGCTCATTCCTTTGATCAGCCCGGCGATGGCGATGAACCGTCCATCGATGTCTCCTCCTAATGCGCGGACGATTGATGGCAGATCGGCGTACGGCACCCCTTTTTGGATGAACGGTGCAATAGGCATGGTCATTTTTTTGCCGTTGGCGTTCAAGGTATAGCTAAATGGGTGGAAGAGAACCGTCCGTTTGCCCTTTGTCACTTTGACCATGCTCGTTTTTTTGTCGACGTGAACGGCGGCGCCGAAAGCGGCGGCAATATCGTACACTGAATAAAAAGATACGTGTTGAAAGGCGACGCCATGAATGACGGACGGAGAGCCGTCAAACTCCCACGTTTCACTGAATGAACGGAAGCTGCCAGACGTCGAGACGACGGCGATCCCGTTCTCCGCTTGCCATTGGCCGCCTAAAAGTTCAGCGATCGGCTTTGCATCAATGTACAATTCTTTTCCTGACCGTTGGGGTGCGATGGATAACGAGAAATGTTTTCCATTGACAAACGCTTTGTTTTGCCCGGCTTGTAAAACGATGCGTATCGCCGGGGATGTCCGACGGATTTCGTATCTTTGATGCGCCTTGTCATACGTACAATTCGCGGAAAACAGCTTGGCTAGATCACTCGCCGCAAACAAGGCAACTCCCGAATGGTGGAGCGAACGAATTGTCGCCAATTTCCCATTGACATTCACGGGGTAACGGGACATGACGCTTTTGGCTGAAGTTGCTGCATAAACATGTCCATCGAGGCTTGTCCCCGGCAAAGGCGATCCTGCAAGCAGAGCAGACGCCATGACTGCCCCGGCGATGATTTTCTTCATTATGAACCTCCTTTCATTTCCTTTTGAAAAAGGAACGGGCGTAAGCAATAGTAGTGATCCCCCTTTCTACATAAGCATTTTTTCTTGTCAGCATAACCCATTATATTTGAGAAATATGAACATACTGTTTTTATTTGTTGGAAATTTATTAATATTATGTATAATGAACGTAAATTTTTTATCATCCTAAACCGAGAAGACCCCCACTTCCACGCGTGAGCGTAAGTGGGAGAGCGTTCAAGGGATGAAATCATTGCAGAAGATAGGCCCCTGTTCGAGCGCCATATGGCAGTCATGATGATCATGGCATGATCGGGCAAACTATTTGAGCCGCTTGAAATTCTCCTGTCCATCCATAGTAGAAAAGAACTATTGGCGAAAAGTGCTGGGAAAGAAATCAGAAGAGCATACGGGTTCACAGGCAGCCGATCTTCTTTATATAATGAAAATATGTCTTGACACTAATAATGACAGGAGGATGCACATGAACGAACCGATGATTTCCCAGCGCAAGCTGTTAGGCATAGCCGGCCTTGGCTGGCTGTTTGACGCGATGGATGTCGGCATGTTGTCGTTTTTGATGGCGGCCTTGCAAAAAGACTGGAATTTGACGGCCGGCCAAGTCGGCTGGATCGGCAGCGTCAACTCGATCGGCATGGCGGTTGGAGCGCTCGTGTTCGGGCTGCTTGCCGACCGGATCGGCCGGAAAAACGTTTTTATTTTCACATTGTTGCTGTTCTCGATCGGCAGCGGGCTGTCGGCGCTGACGACGACGCTAGCGGCGTTTTTGGCGCTCCGCTTTTTGATCGGCATGGGGCTTGGCGGCGAGCTGCCGGTCGCGTCAACGCTCGTTTCGGAGGCGGTGCCGGCTGCCGACCGCGGCCGGGTTGTCGTGCTGCTTGAAAGCTTTTGGGCTGGCGGTTGGCTGTTGGCAGCGCTCATTTCGTATTTCGTCATACCAGCTTACGGATGGCGAACGGCGTTATGGCTGGCGGCGATTCCAGCGCTGTATGCGATCTATTTGCGCCTCCGCCTGCCCGATTCGCCGCGGTTTGCGGCCGCGCAAAAAGAGGAGACGGTGTGGAGCAATATCGTCAAAGTATGGTCCGCTCCCCATCGGAAAGAGACGGTCATGCTTTGGTTGCTTTGGTTTTGCGTCGTCTTTTCGTATTACGGCATGTTTTTATGGCTGCCGAGCGTCATGGTGATGAAAGGGTTTAGTTTAATTAAAAGCTTTGAATATGTGCTCATCATGACGCTGGCGCAATTGCCCGGCTATTTCAGCGCCGCATGGCTGATCGAGCGGGCGGGGCGGAAATTTGTCTTGGTCACGTACTTGCTTGGCACAGCATTGAGCGCTTACTTTTTCGGCACGGCCGAGTCGCTCGTCGGGCTGATGGCATCCGGCATTTTCTTGTCGTTTTTCAACCTTGGCGCTTGGGGAGCGCTGTATGCGTATACGCCGGAGCAGTATCCGACGTCGATTCGCGCCACTGGTGCGGGCATGGCGGCGGCGTTTGGACGCATTGGCGGCATTTTTGGCCCACTGTTGGTCGGCTCGCTTGTCGCCCAAGGCGTGTCGGTGACGGCCATTTTCACGCTGTTTTGTCTATCGGTCCTTGTCGCCGTTTTGGCGGTCGCGGTGTTGGGCAGCGAGACGAAGCAGCAGGAGCTTGCATGAGTAAAATCGTTGTAAGGGACATTCTAAGACAGATCTCTAATGAGAGTTGCGGGCTTTGGTTCGTGGCGCTCGTTAGGGGAGGCAAGCCGAAATTGACAAACAAACGGCAGGGGCGGTACCTTAAGGGTAAGCCCCTTTTTTGATTGGACAAGCTTTCTGTGGGTGTGCGCATCGACGCCCGCGGACGCCAAGGGGAAAGCCAGTGCGAGAGGCGGTGAATCAATCTTGCGTCCGTCCGTGTCCGTCGTTATTCCGACGTACAATCGCCCGTATCCGCTTGCCGAGCTGCTCGAGTCGTTAAGCCGGCAGACGTACAAGCCGTTTGAGGTCATCATCGTCAATGACGGCGGCGTCCCGGTTCATGATGTCGTCGCCTTGTACCCGGAGCTTGACATCCGTCTCATCGACCGCCGCGACAACGAAGGACATGTCGCGGCCCGCAACGTAGGCGTCAAGGCGGCGCGCGGCGAACTCATCATGCTTTGCGACGACGATGACTTAGTGTTGCCGTGCCATCTCGAGCGGATGGTCGCGGCGCTCGAGCATGCGGACTTCGCCTATGCCGATGCGGAAATTGTCCAGTATCGGGTGGAAAACGATCAGCGCGTCCCATCCGCCCGTTTTTTATTTGCCTATGAGTATGATTTGGAAGCGATGCGGACGTTTTCGACGTACGTCCCGTCTGGAAGCGTGTATCGAAAATCGCTCCATGACGAGATCGGTTGCTTTGACCCGTCTGTCCACCATTATTGGGATTGGGACTTCTTTTTGCGCGCGGCGGTCGTCTGTCGCGTCATGCGTGTCGCAGCGGCGACGGTCTTGTATGCGTTCAGCCCGGACGGCGACAACGTGTCGCGACAGGTAGGCGGCAAGCGGCGCCAATATTTGCGGCGGCTTTGCGAGAAGCATGGGCTCGGCGACTTGCCGGTGAAAAACTTTTGGCTCTTGCTTGACGAGCCGGAAGTCGCGAAGCGCCGGGCGGACAGCGAAGTCATTTGGAACGGTCAGCCAATCGTGTCACGGTTTTGGATGCAAAAAAAGGCAGGATGGCGTTGACAAAAGGTTTTGGGGTTTGTTATGATAGTAGACAAAATCATATATGGATCGCGATGACGGATCAATAGTAGTTAACCCTCTCTTCCCAAGCGAGCCGGGGACGGTGGAAGCCCGGCGAAGACGGTTAATGAAACGGCAGTCCGGAGCGGGAACGGAAAAAGAGGATGCGCTGTCGGCGCATCAACTAGGGTGGAACCGCGGGAGCTACGCTCTCGTCCCTAGGCGTCAGGCCTAGGGGCGAGGGCGTTTTTGATTGTTGGACATCACATTGAAGGAGGATGAACACGATGGCTGTTACAATGGAAGAAATCGTCGCACATGCCAAGCATCGCGGCTTCGTTTTTCCGGGGTCGGAAATTTACGGCGGGCTGGCGAACACGTGGGATTACGGCCCGCTTGGCGTTGAGCTGAAAAACAACATTAAACGGGCGTGGTGGAAAAAGTTTGTCCAAGAGTCGCCGTACAACGTCGGGCTCGACGCCGCCATTTTAATGAACCCGAGAACGTGGGAAGCGTCCGGCCACTTAGGCAACTTCAACGATCCGATGGTCGACTGCAAACAGTGCAAAGCGCGTCATCGCGCCGATAAGTTGATTGAGAAGGCGCTCGAGGAAAAAGGGATCGAGATGATCGTCGACGGTTTGCCGCTCGCGAAAATGGATGAGCTCATCCGGGAATACGATATCGCCTGCCCGGAATGCGGCAGCCGCGATTTCACGAACGTGCGCCAGTTCAACTTAATGTTCAAAACGTACCAAGGCGTCACCGAGTCGAGCGCCAACGAAATTTATTTGCGCCCAGAGACAGCGCAAGGCATTTTCGTCAACTTCAAAAACGTCCAGCGCACGATGCGGAAAAAGCTGCCGTTTGGCATCGCGCAAATCGGCAAAAGCTTTCGCAATGAAATTACGCCGGGCAACTTTACGTTCCGCACGCGCGAATTTGAGCAGATGGAGCTCGAGTTTTTCTGCAAACCGGGCGAAGAGCTGCAATGGTTTGACTATTGGAAGCAGTTTTGCAAGGAGTGGCTGCTGTCGCTTGGCATGAAGGAGGACAGCATCCGCCTGCGCGACCATGCGAAGGAAGAATTGTCCCACTACAGCAACGCCACGACTGACATCGAGTACCATTTCCCGTTCGGCTGGGGCGAGCTGTGGGGCATCGCGTCGCGCACTGATTACGACTTAAAGCGGCATATGGAATACTCGGGCGAGGACTTCCATTATCTCGACCAAGAAACGAACGAACGCTACATCCCGTACTGCATTGAGCCGTCGCTTGGCGCCGACCGCGTCACGCTTGCGTTTATGATCGACGCCTATGACGAGGAACAGCTTGAAGACGGCACGACCCGGACGGTGATGCATTTGCATCCGGCGCTTGCGCCGTACAAAGCGGCTGTCTTGCCGTTGTCGAAAAAGCTCGCTGACGGGGCGCGCCGCATTTACGAAGAGCTGGCGAAACATTTTATGGTCGACTATGACGAAACCGGCTCGATCGGCAAGCGGTACCGTCGTCAAGATGAAATCGGCACGCCGTTTTGCATCACATACGATTTCGAGTCTGAACAAGACGGCCAAGTGACCGTGCGCGACCGCGACACGATGGAACAAGTGCGGCTGCCGATCAGCGACCTAAAAGCTTTTTTGGATCAAAAAATCGCCTTTTAATGAAAAACGCCGGGGCATCGATGAAGCCTCGGTTTTTTTGTGAAAAGGGGAATGGAAACGGAACCGCTTTTTTAAGCAAAATTTCAAAAAATCATCCAACTTTCATTGAGTGAACTACCCCCACTTAGCTTTGCTTGAAGTGGGAGCTTCTCAGTTCCACGACGAAAGCAGCCTTTCGTCTCCCTGAGCGTAACTTCGGGTCGTCCCAACCCTAGGCATCCGACGATTCGGAGTTCTTTCGCGCCTTGGATATTTTACGCATGGAAGGCTTAGCTTGGTTTTCGCATTGGATTTTCTCCATGCAACCCCATATATCCAGTTCACAAAGAACATGATACACATTTATTTTATCATGTGTTTTGGCTGACGCCAACCGAAATTCATCTCCCGCTTATCGCTGGGCTGCGCCATTCACGCGCTTGAAGCTGGAGTCTTCTTTCGGAACTATGATAAATGGTAACATAGAAGTGTAGACTAGTTCTTGCATCCTACAACAATCGAGGGGGTCAAACATTATGGAAGGGAAACCGATCTACTACGATGGAAGCGGGCATCTGCCTGGCAGCGAAGGTGAAAGCGCTGTCAAAAATGAGCCGTTTACGCTTACGGATGAAATACGAAAACAAATCAGCGGCAACCCGTTTGTTGTTGAACAAAGCGAATAACGATCCACGCCAAAATTGCCTTTACCTAGGGCAATTTTTTTTGAGCCAAATCGGTTGCCAAGTGTCTCGATTCCTTATATAATTATATCTCGTATTAAAGATATTTGATTTAAAAATAAATGTATGCCGTTTTAGTGACTAAAATGGCGACACCAGCAAAGAAAGGGAGTATGCATCATGGTAAAAGTGTTGTACATCACCGCCCACCCTCACGACGATACGCAATCGTACAGCATGGCGGTTGGAAAGGCGTTCATTGAGACGTACAAACAAGTTCATCCGGACCATGAGGTGATCCATCTCGATTTATATAAAGAATACATTCCGGAAATCGACGTCGACGTATTCAGCGGTTGGGGCAAACTTCGCTCCGGGAAATCGTTTGAAGAGCTGTCTGACGAAGAAAAAGCGAAAGTCGGGCGGATGAACGAGCTGTGCGACCAATTTATTTCCGCTGACAAGTACGTGTTCGTTACCCCAATGTGGAACTTTTCATTCCCACCGGTGTTGAAAGCGTACATTGATGCGGTGGCGGTCGCCGGCAAGACCTTTAAATATACGGAACAAGGGCCGGTCGGATTGCTTACCGATAAAAAAGCGCTCCACATTCAAGCGCGCGGTGGTTTCTATTCGGAAGGCCCAGCGGCAGAAATGGAAATGGGGCATCGTTACTTAAGCGTCATCATGCAATTTTTCGGTGTTCCGTCGTTTGAAGGACTGTTTGTCGAAGGGCATGCGGCGATGCCGGAAAAGGCGGAAGAAATTAAAGCGAACGCCATCGCCCGGGCGAAAGACTTGGCTCACACGTTCTAATGAGACGCTTTGAACAGGTTGGCGATTTCGAAATTGCATGGGAAATGACCGCGATTGAGGACGCTCTCTGTTTAGAGAGCGTTCTTTTTTGTTGTTCCAGCGGCGGAAGCGAAAATGAGGAGGCGGCGACGTTCGTATGCGCTTGACGTCCAACGTTATGGTATAATAAGCCATATAGCAGTGAGGAGTGGAGGTTCACCATTTGTGAACAAGGATCAACGATATCAGCCAGCGCGTTGGCACGGCATGGCGGCAACGCTGGCGGCTGGGCTGTTTGGCCTGCTTCTGTTCGCTGGCGGTCATCTGCCGCTTTTGCTCGAATTCTATCATCCTATTCTTCTTTCTTTAGGGTTTGCCGCTGTCGTCGTCTGTTGGCTTGTCGCCTTGCAAGGATGGGCCGTATTTCCGCATACGCTGTCAACAGAGCGGCTCATGATGGGGGCGTTGTTTTTTTCTGCGGGGGCGCTCTTTTCTGTTCATTTTGTCCTTTCCTTCACAGAGGCTGACGTTTTGGCGGCGCTGTTTTCGCTCGCTGCCCGCTTTACGCTTGCTTGGGGGCTGCTCTTTCTCTTTTCACGGCCCGATGAGGTGATGGAACGGCAAAGCGGGCAACGCTGGCAGGCGTTTTTGGCCGCGTTTTTGTATACGGCGGCTGTTAGTTTGTTCATCCACATCACGTCCCCGTTTTGGCCGGCGCATGGGACGAGCCGCTGGCCGTTTTGGTGGCGCGCAGGGGAAGGAGCGGTCGGTTTGCTTGATGCAGCGGCGACCGTGTTCGCATGGCGGCGTTTTCGGCAAGGGAGGGCTCCCGCTTCCCTATACTGGTCTATGGCGCTTCTATTATTTGCCCTCGGCCAATGGTTGCTCATGCTTGGCAGCGGGTACGGGCTGTGGGGGCAGCTTTATGAAATGGCTGGATTTTTGTATGTCGTGCGCGCCATGTATGTGGAAACGGTGGAAAAGCCGTACGTGGAGCTGAAGCACCGTGAACAACAGCTCGAGATGATGGCGAACGCCCTTGGAGAAGGATTGCTGATGGTGAATCGCGACGGGCAGATCGTTTGGATGAATCCGGAGGCGAGCCGGTTGATCGGCGCCACTTTAGAAGAGGCGAAAGGCAAGCCGCTGTTTTCGTTTGTCTCGCTCGCGGGGCCAGACGGCGACAAGTGGGATTGGAAGCAGCTGCGCCGCGTCGTCAAACGGCTGAAAAGCGGCGAGGTGATTCGCGTCGAGGAGGAGCCGTTTCGCCGCCGCGACGGCGTCTGCCTGCCGGTCGGTTATACGCTGGCACCGGTGTTGGAAAACGGTGCGCTGGCGGGGCTTGTCGCCGTCTTGCGCGACATGACGGAGAAAAAAGAGAAAGAGCGGCTTGAGCGTGAACGCGAACAACTCGACTTTGAACTGTCGCTTGCCGCGAATATGCAGCGATCGCTTTTGCAGACATCTTCGAAAGTGAACTTGCCTTCGTACATCGACATCGGTGTCCTCAGCGTCCCTGCCCGAGTGTTGAGCGGCGATTTTTATCACTTTGCTGTCCATCAAACATCGGTGTCCGTCGGCATTGCCGATGTATCGGGAAAAGGCATTCCAGCGGCGATGCTCATGACGCTGATGAAATTTATTCTGGACCGGACCGTCCATTACGGAACGCAGCCGCACGTGTATCTTGACTTGCTGAACCGATTCGCCTACGACTACACCGAGCCGTCGATGTTTGTCACGATGTTTGTCGGCAATTACAACGAAAAAACGCATACGTTCTCGTACGCGTGCGCCGGACACGAACCGGCGCTTTGGTATCGGGCGAAAACGAAGCAATGCGTGCCGCTAGGCGCCAAAGGCTGCGCGCTCGGCTTGTTTCCGCAATTTTCATTTGAGACCAAATCGGTTGTGCTCGAACCAGGTGATTTTGTGCTGCTGTACACCGACGGGGTGACGGAAAAGCGTACCGAAGAGGCGGACGATGACTTTTCCGTTCTCGCCGCGATGGTCGCCCGCGTCAACCTTGATCAGCCGGCGCCGGAGATCGTGCGCGAGTTGTACGAGCATATTCAAGCGTATCATCAATACGAACAAAAAGATGACCAGACGTTGTTGCTGCTGCGCCGCCGTTAGCATGGGCTGTTCGACCGCTTGATGCGTCCGGCGGCGCAATGTTTGACCGTTATGGCGAATAGGCGGCGAGCTGCCGCTTCAATTTCGCGATGGCCCGCTTTTGAATGCGGCTGATTGTCATTTGCGAGACGCCAAGCCTCTCGGCTAACGAGCGTTGCGTTTCCCCGCGACGGAAGATGGCGTCGATGACGATTCGTTCTTGCTCGCTCAGTTTGCCGATCGCTTGCTCTAAATCCATTCGCTCGATCAGTGACTCGATTTCGTTCGCTTCATCAGCGACGAATTCACCGATCGTCGTCGCATCCTTTTCCCCGTCTTGCACCGGGGCATCGAGCGAAACGGCTTGGTAATGGTCCCGTCCGGCCAAAATTTCGATCGTCTCTTCGACCGATAAGCCTAAGTGGCCGGCGATCTCATCGATCGTCGGCGAACGCTCGAGCTTGACGGTCAGCTCATCGATCGCCTGCTGTACTTTGCTTCCTTTTTCCTTCACCTTGCGCGGCACTTGGATGTACCATGCTTTGTCGCGCAAATAGTTTTTCATATAGCCGATCAAGCTTTTCATGGCGTATGACTCAAAGCTTGCACCTTGGCTCGGGTCATAATGATCGAGGAGGCGCAAAAACGACAGCCGTCCGATTTGAAACAAGTCTTCGTAAAAGTCAGGGCGGCTGCGCGCCATTTTTTTCGCTGCGGCCGCAATGAGCGGCTCGAAGCGCACGAGCAAGGCGGTCGCCGCTTCTTCCGTTTTTGTTTGTTGATAGGCGGAAATGAGGGCGTCAAGCTTGCTCTTGGACAGAGGAGGGGGATATAGAGTCATGGGCATGCTCTCCTTCGCCGCGATGGCGGAATTTCGTCAGGCGGACTTCCGTTCCGCCCTTTGTGGTGACGGTGACATCGTCCATGAGCGCTTCCATCAAAAACAGGCCGAGGCCGCCAGCTTTGACGTCTTCAAGAGGCTTCGCGGACAGCGGCGCTGCCTGTTTCGCCGCCCGTTTGTAATCAAACCCTTTGCCCTCGTCTTTAATGATGATCGAAAGCGCATCGGCGCGCATCTCAAAGCGAAGATGAATGACGCCACCCCTTCCGTTGTACGCATGCAAAACAGCGTTGTTGCACGCTTCTGAGACAGCCACTTTCATATCTTCAATCTCTTCATAGGAAAACCCCATCTTAGCGGCCAGCCCGTATAGCGTCAAACGCGCGACATCGATAAACTGCGCATCGGCTGGCATCGACAGCTGTACGACGGTTTCATGCTCTTTCATGATTGCCCCTCGATCCTTTCTGTCGTGTCATTCATTGTCGAAAACAAGTAGGATACGCCGGTTAAATCAAACAAGCGTTGCACTTTCGGCGGTACGTTCTCAATCGCAAACGGCGCCCCTTGCTTTTTTCGCGTTTTTAATAGCGCGACAAACATTCCGATGCCGGTGCTGTCGATATACGTCAATTCTTCAAGGCGGATGACGAGCGGCTTCGACGCATCACCAGCGAGCGGCTCGACGGCGTGTTGAAACTGTTCCGCTGCCGCTAGATCAAGCTCCCCTTTTATGTATACAACATGACGGTCTGGCTGTTCTTCGTGTACAACATGAAATCGTTTCCTATCCATGGTTGTTCACCTCACATGATCGATGAGTCGGTTTCATGATGGTACGGGAAGGTTGTCGACCTTGCAATGTTTACACTACTATACCCATATTTTATACTATATGAAACAGGAAAGGGCAGGGGAACGCGATGTTCACAAAGTGGAAAGAATGGGCAAGGGCGCTGAAACGAGACATATTTGTCTTGTATTCTGCGGTTCGTGATCGGCGCGTTTCCATTTGGCTGCGGCTGTTTATGCTGGTCGTTGTGGCGTATACGTTCAGCCCGATCGATTTGATTCCCGATTTCGTTCCGGTTCTTGGGTATATCGATGATTTGCTGCTTGTGCCACTCGGTATTTACTTGGCGCTGAAATGGCTGTCGAAAGACATTGTTGCCGAACACCGGGCGCGGGCGGAAGAGCTCGCTAAGCGCGTCAAGCCGACGAACTGGGCCGCTGGGGCGCTGATCATTTTTTTATACGTGCTGCTTGGCGCTTGGCTGCTCCGCTGGTTGATTTCGTGGACATTTTGATTTTCTCTTCAATTTTTTATGGCTGCGGCAGGGGATTGGCGCATTTCCTGTTGGGGAAACAGGTTTCGCTATGGTTGCCTCAATCTGAACATTCGCTTCGCTTTGACGCTGGGGTCTTTTTGGTTACAATGATAAAAGGAAAAAAGCCGATGGCAAAGGAGTTGCTCGCAATGCCGATTCTCAAAAACGACTGGGCTCCGTTGCTTGAAGAGGAGTTTCAAAAACCATACTACTTGAAGCTGCGCGAATTTTTAAAAGTAGAGTACCGAACGCGGACGATCTATCCCGATATGCACGATATTTTCAACGCCCTTCATTATACACCGTATGCAAACGTCAAAGTCGTGCTGCTCGGGCAAGATCCGTACCATGGCCCGGGGCAGGCGCACGGACTTAGTTTTTCCGTCAAGCCGGGCGTGCCGGTGCCGCCGTCTTTGGTGAACATTTTTAAAGAGCTGCATGATGACCTTGGTTGCTACATACCAGATAACGGCTATCTCGTGAAATGGGCCGAGCAAGGGGTGTTATTGTTAAACACGGTGCTGACCGTCCGCCGCGGCCAGGCGAACTCCCACCGCGGCAAAGGGTGGGAACAATTCACCGACCGCGTCATTGAACTCGTCAATGAAAAAGACGATCCGGTCGTCTTTTTGCTTTGGGGCCGGAACGCTCAGGAGAAAAAAGAACGGATTACGAATCCGCGCCATCTGATTATTGAAGCGCCGCACCCGAGCCCGTTTTCCGCCGCGCGCGGCTTTTTCGGCCATCGCCCGTTTTCGCGGACGAACGCGTTTTTGATGAAATGCGGACGCGAACCGATCGACTGGCAAATCGAAAACATCGGCGTCCGCGCTGAATAAGGAGGGGAGAATGATGTCCATCTCGTTTGCGGCCGTTATCGCCAAGATGGAAGATGAGCTGCGGAAAGCGAGGTCCACGAACGACCTGCAGCGGGTGCGTGAACACGTCGCCGCCATTCGCGTTTTATGCGATTTGATGTTGGAAGCAACAAGCCATCCGCAGCCGTCCGCTTCGTCTGCCGCAGCCGGGCCGCTTGTCGTCGGCGGGCCGATTTCGGTTGCTGGCGGGCTTTCGCTTGGAGCCGTTTCTGTCGGGGGACGCTCCCCTGACATTGACGATGAGGCGAACGGGGAGTCGTTGCTTGATTTTTGACTGGAAAACGGGCTCGCTCCGGCCGAAGCGTTGAAAGACTACTTGGCCTGCATGCCTGGGAAGACGCCTAATCCGATCTCGCGCTGGCCGATCCGGGATCTAGATGATGATTCTCTTTCTCCTCCGTCGTCTCTGAAACGAATGGAGAAAGAAGGGAACTTCCGTGAAAAAACTTTTCCAATCGGGCGCACTACAGGGACGGAGCTTTTTTCGCCAAGCAGCCAAATTTGTCGTTTGACAAAGGATATTTTTAACCCGTGGTGCTAGTTGAGCGTCAGCGCTCAACCAGCCCTAGTGTGACCAAGGAATAAGCCAACAAGATGCCATCGAGTGCCACTTCAAACCCGGCAATGGAATTCGCTCGAATGTCGGTGATCCGGTATTGGTCTACGAGAATCGAAAACACCGTCTCGATGACTTTGCGTTTTTTCCTGATCCATTCTTCCCATGCCTTGGATGGGCCGTGCTTTTGATTGTGTCGAGACGGTGTCCAGAACGCGGCTTGGTGTTCTTCGTACAGCTTTTCTCGAAGAGCGYGGCTGATGTACCCTTTGTCCCCAAAGTTGTAGGGATGAGGGATTTGAGTCATCACCGTTTCAGCGGCTTTGACGTCGTGGCAGGACGCTTCCGTCACGACATAGCCCATGGCCAGCCCTTGATTGGTCACTTGAAGATGCAGCTTGAAACCGTAGTACCATTGCTTTTTGGAAGCACAATACCCCATATCCGCGATCCCTCGAAATCGCTTGACGCGCTGCATTCTCGCGGGATGGCACAACGGAAGAGGCAAACTGTCGACAATGTCTAGCATGRTGTTGGCCACGTTTCGCCAGTTCATGACGAATCCATTTGACCGCGAAGCCAAGCGCTCGGCAGCGGCGGTTGTATCGGGAGCGTTCAAGAAACGAGCCGTTTGTGAACAAATTTCCCGTGACAAAGCGATGCCAGGCTCGTTCGGAAGAAAAGCCCAGCAGCTTCCCCAAAAGGTGAACCGCCATGACCACTTCGTCTTCWTGCTTGACCAAGTGACGGTTGCGGCGATGAAGATMCATTTGAATCAACGACAGTTGGGCAGAAACAAAACAGAAAATGGCGGCATATTGTTTTTGAAGTTTGGCTGGATCTGTAGTAAAATGAAAGTGCTCTTGCGTGGGGGATCTCTCCTTTCGAATGATGGGTCGCACTTTCATTCTACAGGAGATCCGCCAGCAAGGGCTATTTTTTTTTATGCTTGATCAAGTTTATCTAGCACCACGGGTGAAAATATTACAAAAAAAGGGGGGAGAAAAGATGAAGGTGCTCGAGTACCGCTTTGCCATTGCACCCATTTTTCATTTCATTGCAAGCAAATCGATGGAAGCAGGCTTGCATTTATGTGATGGCCATGCAAAGCAAACAGTGCAGTTGTTTATGAATGATACAGCTTCCGAGAAAGGGAAGAAGCGCATCGGGGCTATACAATATGAAGGATCCAACGATTACACAGCGAAAGAGCCCTGCATTGTCAGTTGGAGGTTCGAACGAGCGTTGCTTCCGGATGGCCTCAAACAAGACTTGGAGGCGATCACTGCGTTTCGCAGAGATCAAAACGAAGGACCATCCATCAATCCAAACGCCCAGTCGATTGCCTTTAAATTTGAAGCGTTGACGGATGCCGCCAAAGAAACGATTGAGGCAATTACCGCAGTTCTTAAGAAGCATGCAAGAAGTTGAAGTGGTTACATACTGTACACGAGCTTCAACTAGGGATTTAATTGTGAACCAGGAATGTTTGAGACATATATGAAATGGTTCAAAGGTCGAAAATCGTCGTTTCATCTTACTTCCTCGCGAAGGAAATTATGGTACAATAAAGTAAGCTAAATTGAGGAGCAGCTAGACAAGGTGACGGCTCGCATTCAAGCGTTAAGTGAAGCGGAACCGGCAACGGGCGCGCAAACCTCGCCAGAGCCTGCCGATTCGTCGCCAACGGGCGAGCCGTCCGCTTCTCAACCGACAGAAACCACAGCGGCATCTGACGCTCCGAGCGGACAAGCCATAGCGGCCAATGACGCCGCAGTTCCGGCTTCCAGCGGGCAAACCGCAACGGAGGCATCGTCTCCGGCTTCTTCACAACCGGTTGACGAAGACCAAGAGGAACTCGATGAAAAACTGGCGAGACAGCCGATATTCGATGTCGAACGAGATGCCGTTGGATATGAAGTGTTTTATCGAAGCGGCAAGCGCAATTTCTATGATGGTTTGAATGGAGATCATGCCACACTAGAAGTGCTGATTAACAGCTTCATGAACATTGGAATTGAGAAGTTGACCAATGGGAAGCCGTGCTTTGTCAACTTTACGGAGAAATTGCCGGAATGATTGAGCGCGATCTCTCACTTACTTATCTCCTATTGAAATTGGCGAATTCGATGATTGTGTCTCATCGGCCAAAAATCAAGTCGATCCGTCATGCGATCATGTTATTAGTCATCAATGAGCTGAAAAAGTGGATTTCTGTATTGGCGCTGCAGAAATTATACGATCTGCATGCCCATCTGTATCAAGAGATTGTGACGCTGTCCTTCAAGAGGGAAAGCTTGTAAGTTGCCCGGTGATCTATTCGGATATGAGCAGGACAAGGCGAGCTTGTTTTTAATGGGGGGTTGCTCGCTTTTTGATGTTCTCTTGCATCAGCCGTTGCCGAAGATTTTACATGAACTGAATATTCACGACGATATACAGGCTTGTCTTCTTCACAAAACGGGCCGCTTTTGCCCCGTCTATGATCTTGTCTGGTGCATGGAACGAGGGGACTAGGAACAGATGAACCGTCTTTGTGATCACTTTTTGAGGAAAAAATAAGTTTGATCAAGCACTTTTGAATAATTTTTTGCGTAAAATAATCATATATTCCGTTTTTTGAGGAAAAAATATAGAAAATCAATACGTTCTTATTTTATAATTTGTTGTAGATACAGGAGGTGAAGTGTATGGTAAATACAAACAAAATTGTAGGCCAGAATGTCAAAAAATATATAGAAGGGAAAGGCATTAAACATTCATGGGTGATGGAACGAACTGGTATTAAGAAGACAGCTTATTATAATTTCTTGAAAGGCGAAGGAAATGTGGAGAAGTATGTTGCAAAGATCAATAAGCTGTTCCGCATTAACGATCCGTTCTTTTTTTACAAGGCAGATATGGAGTTAAATGGAAAAACGTTTGGCCGCAGCCGATCTGATTCATTTATGAATTATGTGGCCCTTTCGTTTCACGGTGCAGAGGACGAAGAATTAAAAAAGGGCATGCATCTTTTCAGCGAATTTGTTGAACTGATCGATGTGTTAAAATCAGTGACAAATTCGGAACATCCAAGGGGGTAGTCCATTGATTACAAAAGACAATCTTGAAATGATTTTAGAGCATAACAAAACACATTTGCCGAAAATGAAAAGGGCAATGGACCGTATTTACTCCCTCGGAGATCCTCTTGCTCATGTAAAGCCGCTTGATTTTATAAAAACTTATCTTTACGAGCATGCAAATGTATTGCAGTTTCCGATTCAAAATGCTGACTATGGTGGGCTTGTGTATTACTATAACGGTGATTATTATGTCCATATTAACACGGCACAGCCGAGAATATATGAAAATTTCATGTGGGCGCACGAGTTTTATCATTTCTTTTTTGACAGAGAGAAAATTAAGAGCCCTGACCAAAATTTTATCATGATTGATCATATTTATGATGAAAAAGAGCGGCTTCCTAATCTCTTCGCTGCCGAATTTTTAATTAATGATTTTGTGTTGGAAAGAAGTTTTCGATTTTTGGAGACCGCTCACATGAAACAATCTCTCCCCCAAAAAATTATGCGATTAATCAGTGTCTTCCAGATCCCGTACAAAGCGTTAGTTGTGAAACTTGCTCAAAACGAATTGATCACGATTAACGAAGCGAAAGATGCATTGGACTATGATTATAGAAATCGTATTCCCCATGATATAGACAAATCATTGTTCGAGCCTAGTTATACGATAAACATCAGCGGGTTTGATGAATTATATGAAAAAGCAAAAGGATTGATGTATGAAGAGGATCTTCAATCGATTAAAAAATTTTATGATAAGCTATATGAACAAGTGTTGGCGTCAGTGCATGATCAAAGGGGGACTAAAGGATGAAGGTCCTCGATTCCCCTGTTTTAGAATCCGTTCGCCCGTTTATTTCAGATAATACGGTCCAACTGTACCAGTCACTAAATGAACATCAAGTATTTTATATGTTAGATAATATGATCTTAACGAAATTCAGAAAACAAATATCAAATTTGCCGCTTTTGCTGCAGGCATTTCATCAGTCTCCGATTTTTCTTATTCCTGATGCAGTGTTAGAAGAGTCTTGTAGGAATATACCCACAAAGGAACGATATAATGATTATTACTTTGAGCTTTTCAAACAATTATCGGCGAAGAAACAGCTGTATATTCTATCGATGCAAACCATTTATCAATTATTAGAGAAAGGAATGACGAAAAAGCAACGCATATTGGATGTGATGAAACAACTGGCTTTGCAAGCTTTCAGAGTAAATAGAGATATTATTCATAACCTGGAACGATGTGAATTATCCTCCATTTCGGATCTTCCAAAATTGAGACAAATCATTTTACATAACGGAAATAATGCAGGAGAGCGCTTTATTTGTTTTTTCTCATTATTGCTTGTTCATCAGTACTACGGTCCTGCCTATATATGTAGTGATGACGGCAAAGGTGTATATACGATGTATAATACTTTTGTAAATAACGAAAGTTTATTTGGAATATTAGGTATCGATGATTTTTTAGGGTTTAAACAGCAATACATCCTGCTGTCTTATGACCGTATTCTACAATTATCCATTCAGAATACGAAATTAAGCTCCGAAGAAATCTATGCTTTTGTGCACAGCAGCGGTCGAAACGAGTCGAGGAAGGTCATTTATTCGTTAGATGGACAGTCATTCCATACAGAAATTAAAAATGCCAATTTGGCAAAATGGATTGAAGAAGGAAAAATAGAGATTTCCTTTTAACGGAGGGGCATCCGTTGCTTCTCAAAAGTTGCGAAAGCTCGATAGAGGCAGAGAGCCGCAAGGAAGATCCGTTATGAAAAAAGCTTATTTTGTTGAAATCAAACCGACAACTGAACAAGCGATCAAAATAAACAAAACGATTGGTGTTTGTCGCTACGTGTATAATTTTTACAGACCTGCGAGCGAGAAAGCCCACTCCTTTAGGGGTGGGATGAAAGCGAGCCGTTTTCTTCATATTGAATGATACTGAAAAAAACGGTATCATGTCATCGTCGCAAGAAGGTGAATCCATGCCCACGATCACACTAAGGCTGGAACTGCACAAACCAACGAAAGTCAAACAAGACATGTACGAACGGATGACAGAAGTGAATACAGCGTTTGCGAATTGGCTGTTGAATCATCCCGAGCTGAATCAAGCGACGAGCAAACGATTTAAAGAATTTTCATCGCAGCGGTTTCCTTCTGCCATCGTGAATCAAACGATTTGAGAAGTGAAGTCCCAAAAGAAAAACCAGAAAACAAAGAAGTTTCGAACATTATGGTGTTGCTTCAACAATCAAAACGTGAAGGTTGAAAAGAAAGGAGAGTTCTACACCGTTTCATTCCCTACACTGGAGAAGCGAATTGGCGTGCCGGTGGTCACGCGCCCCTATCAAGAAGCATGGCTGAATCGGCTGCTTAATGGAACCGTCAAACAAGGGGCAGCCAAGCTCTACAAAAAGAGAAAGAAATGGTACTTCGCTATTGCGATCACAGTTGAAGTCCAACAACGGGAAGAAACCAAGGTAATGGGAATTGACCTAGGACTTCGCTATATTGCCGTTGCCAGCATTGGAACGAAATCGTTGTTTTTCAAGGGCAGCCAATGCGCTTTCATTCGCCGACGATATGCGGCTTTGCGTCGAAAGTTGGGCAAAGCCAAGAAGCTCCATATGATTCGCAAAATCGGCCGTAAAGAGTCCCGCTGGATGAAGGATAGGAACCATAAAATCAGCCGTCAAATCGTCCGTTTTGCCCTCGCCAACGGTGTTGGCGTGATTCGGATGGAARAGTTGACGGGGATTCGRAAGCGGGCAACAYCGGCCAAAGAAGCGGGACGAAGCCTTCACTCTTGGGCGTTTCATCAACTGCAAACGATGATTGCCTATAAAGCGGAAATGGCGGGCATTCGGGTGGAGTGGGTGAAGCCGACCTATACAAGCCAAACATGCCGATGCGGGCATCGRGAGAAAGCGAACCGAAACGGCATCCACTTCCAATGCAAAAAATGCGGATATACGATTCATGCCGACTTGAATGGCGCCATCAACATCGCCAAAGCGATTTCGGGCTTGAGCGCCGAACCTAGCGCGCTGGTCACAGGTGCGCCGCCCATTGGGGTACATCTTAACCCGATGGGACGGGGTGATGACACACCCCCGAACTTGGGCGTTGTCCGAACCAGAAATGGATGAGGGCGCAAACGACCCAAGAATCCCACGCCCTTTAGGCGTGTGGAGTGTCAAACCCGCACTTTTCCGTATTCTCTCCGCAGTTCGCTCGCAATGATGTTGCGCTGGATTTCCGAGGTGCCTTCGTAAATCTTCGTGATGCGGGCATCGCGGAAGTAGCGTTCGATCGGGTAGTCTTTCATGTAGCCGAGGCCGCCGTGGATTTGCACGGCCATGTCAGCGATTTTGTTGTACACTTCCGAGCCGAACAGTTTGGCGATGGCCGCTTCTTTGACGACGCGCATCTTTTGGTCGACCATCCAGGCGACGCGGTAGACGGTCGAGCGCAGCACTTCGATCAACATGCTCATTTCCGCCAGCATATGCTGGATCGCTTGCTGCTCGATGATCGGCTTGCCGAACTGTTCGCGCTGTTCGGCATATTCCATGCAGTATTCTAGGAGGCGGATGCATGAGCCGAGGTTGCGGGCAGCAAGACCAGCGCGGCCGTTCGCTAAAATTTTCAAGGCGTTGACATAGCCTTCTCCCTCTTTTCCGAGCACGTTTTCGACCGGCACTTCCAAGTTGTCAAAAAACAGCTCGGCTGAATGCGATCCGCGCAGCCCCATTTTCCGCTCCACGTTTCCTACGATAAAACCGGGAAAATCTTTTTCCACGATAAAGGACGTGATGCCTTTCGGACCTTTCGACGGATCGGTGACTGCCATGACGGTAAACACATGGGCGTCGACAGCGTTCGTAATGTAATGTTTCGAGCCGTTAATGATGTAGCGGTCGCCTTTGCGGACGGCGGTCGTTTTAATCGCGGCGGCGTTCGAGCCAGCACTCGGCTCGGTTAAGGCGAAAGCGCCGATCCATTCGCCCGTCGCCATTTTCGGCAAGTAGCGCCGCTTCTGTTCTTCCGTGCCCAGCTCAACGATGCCGACCGTGCCGATGCCAGTATGAGCGCCAATGAGTGTTGTATAGCCGTTATGCGTTTTGCCGAGCTCTTCATAAATGGCACATTTGCCGACCATTGACAAACCGAGGCCTCCGTACTCTTCCGGAATGCTTAATCCAAACAGCCCCATTTCTTTCGACTTTTCAATGATATCTTGCGGAATCTGGTCATTTTCCTCAATATCCATCGCCACCGGTTCGACAACTTCTCTCACAAATTTGCGGACGTTTTCTTTTAAAAATTCAATCTCGGCTGGCAGCGTGAAATCCATCTTCTTCCCCTCCCCATGATTGAATTCCATATTTTTGCGCCTTGCGCACGAGTGTCGACGCATCGACACCAAGCAGTTTCGCAGCTCGCCGATACGTCTTCGCCTTGTGAAGCGCCTTGATGATGAGCTGGCGCTCGACCTCAGCCGTTGCCTGTTTGAGCGGGATGATCTCTCCGACCGCCACCGGGCTCGCAGCTGGCTCCGGTTCAAGGTGGAGCCATTTCGCCACTTGGTGTTCGTCAACGACTGGGGAAACGGCGGTCACAAACATACGTTCTACAACATTGACGAGCTCTCGGACGTTGCCGGGCCAGTGATAGTCCATCATCGCCGCCAGCGCCCCATCGGTAAACACGAGCGGCTTTTGATACTTTTCCGCAAACCGCTTTCGGTAATGGTCAACCAAGAGCGGGATGTCTTCTTTCCGGTCGCGCAGCGGCGGAATGGCAATCGGCATCACGTTCAGCCGGTAAAACAAATCAGCGCGAAACCGCCCAGCGGCAACAAGCTCCTCAAGCGGCTTGTTCGTCGCGGCGATGACACGCACATCGATCCGCTTCGGCGCCTCCGCCCCCAACCTCATGATTTCCATCGACTGCAACACGCGAAGGAGCTTCACTTGCAAGTGAAGCGGAATTTCACTGATTTCATCGAGAAAAATCGTCCCGCCATCCGCCTGCTCGAAATAGCCTTTTTTCCCTTTCTTCGCCGCTCCGGTGAACGCCCCCGGCTCGTAGCCGAACAGTTCAGACTCCATCAACGTCTCGGGGATCGCCCCGCAATTCACTTTCACAAACGGTCGGGCGCGGCGGGCGCTTTGTTTCCAAATGTAATTCGCCAATTCCTCTTTCCCGGTGCCCGACTCTCCGGTCAACAACAACGTCACATCGACAGCCGCCGCTTGGCGGGCGATATTGACAACATGCGCCATCGCTGGAGCGCGGTAAATGAGATGATCTTCTTCCTGACGGCCCAACATATGAAGGAGCCGTTTCGTCTCCTCCAGTTCCGAGCGCAGCTGTTCCATCTCGGTCATATCTTTGACGTAGAGAACAACCCGCTCCGCCCGCCCATCTTCCTCGATGATCGGCACCGCGGAAACGATCCAAATGTTTCCCGTTTCCGTCCCCTGATGAAGCATCGAGCATGGCTGGCGGCCGTCAAGCGCCTGTCGAACGACCCGGTCAAGCGGGGCGGTCACCCGCTCTTGCTCCGTTCCTAGAAACAGCGCATCCCATTTTTTGTTTCGCCGCGTGATCATTCCACTGCGGTCCGTGATGGCGATGCCGTCGCTGGATGCCTCCATCACCGTTTGCAGCTCATTGACGATGCGCTTGACGGTCTCAAGTTCGTTGGAGATAAATTCAATCTCGGAAATGTCTTGAAACACCCCGACCGCCCCAACGACCTTCCCCTCGTCGATAATTGGCGAGCGGTTTGTAATATAGACGCGCTTGCCGACGCGGTATTTTTCCGTATGCCCTTTGCCGGTGCGCACGACCTCGAGCAAGCCAGACGGGATCACGACATCGGTCAAAAACTTGCCGATGGCTTCTTCTTTCGTCGTCCGCGCCATTTTCTCAGCCGGTGGATTGATCGATGTAATCCGCCCTTTTGCGTCGATCGATAAAATGCCGTTATGGGCGGCGTTGAAAATGGCATCCAAATGTTTTAAGCGGAGTTGTACCGCCTTCGCATATGCCGTCAAATGCTGCTCTTTCGTCAACACACCGACAAGGCGTCCGCTCTCATCGACAACGGGCCGGAGCGGACCGCCGCCAAACTCGATCCCCTCCACACGGTCGTGAATGGAAAGCGGCGGCAGCGACGGGCGCATCACCTCACGCACAGTTGTTTTCCCTTGAGCAAGACCGAACAACACGTCTTTGACCGCCACCACGCCGACGATTTCCTCACTGCAACGGCATACGACCATCCCATCAAGTCCGTATTCAAAGAATGTCCGAGCCGCTTCATCAAGGGAATCGCTTTCAAAAATTACTGCCTTTGTCTTCACCATGATGTCTCCGACCATCATTGCCATTTCCTCTCCCACCGTTCCGCCTTATTTTCTACTCAAGCAATTTTTGTGCCAAAAAACAAGTTCCCACTATTTATTCAGAAAAAACAAGTCCCTAGAAGGCTGGTGAAAAACAACGGATTCGCTCGGTTTGTGAGAAATCGTAAGGAAGGAAGTTATGGTGTTGCAAGGTTTTTCAATTTGAGAAACACTGTTGGAGAGCAGCATTTCCCCTTAAATCACCAACCTTCTAAAATTCATCTTACTTGATCGCTTGTTGCCAAACAACAACATATTGTTGCAATTTTGCAACAAACAGAACGAATTTGTTGCAGTTCTGCCGTTATTCAGCTAAAAAATGTTGTTATTTCGCAACACTCATTAGTCACTTCTTTGCAAGTAAAATTGATTCCCATTTTCAAAAAATCATTGTTTTTTTCATTGGATGCGCTATAATAAGATTGTTATTGATATTGATTCTCATTTTCCTGATCCAGAAGGAGGTGGCCGCATGGTTCGCCTATATGCTAAAGAATTGACCGTTCGCTACGATGACCGAACGATTTTCGAACATTTGTCCGTCCGCATTCCCGACCGACAAATCACAGCCATTATTGGACCAAACGGATGCGGAAAATCGACGCTGCTCAAGACGTTGACGCGCATCATTTCCCCGCAGTCCGGCGCCGTCATTTTGGACGGCCAGGCCATTTCGCAACAACCGACGAAAGAGCTGGCGAAAAAAATGGCCATTTTGCCGCAAATGCCGGAAGCAACAAGCGGGTTGACCGTCGGCGAACTCGTCTCCTACGGCCGCTTCCCATACCAAAAAGGGTTTGGCCGCCTGACGAAACGAGACTACGAAGCAATTGACTGGGCGCTTGAAGTCACGAAAACAACCGATTTGAAGCATCGGCCGGTATCGATGCTCATCGGCGGTTGACTGCTGCTTACAGCTGATACGATCGGACGCAACGTTCTCGCCGAACCGCTTCCGAAGGGAGTGGTCGTCTCGTTGATCGGTGCACCGTATTTCATCTATTTGTTGCTAAAATGGTGAAGACGAAAGACGCCGGGGCATCTTATGATGTCCGGCGTCTTTTCCATAAACGCACAGCGGATGCTGCAAGCGCAATGGCCATCACGACGTAAACCACTTCAGCGTACATCCCGATCACCTCGGACACTTTCCCCCACGATTGGCCGAGCGCCGCGCCGATCGAGACTAGCGCTGTATTCCAAATAAGTGTGCCGAGCACTGACAGCCAGACGAACAGCCAAATGTTCATCTTCGCCATGCCCGCCGGGATGGAAATCAAGCTGCGCACCAACGGAATCATGCGGCCAAGAAAGACGGCCCATACCCCATAACGGTGAAACGTCCGGTTCGCCTTGGCGATGTCTTCCGGCTTCACCCGCAGCCATCTCCCCCAACGGTCGACCATCCGTTCGAGCCGTTCAACAGACAACAGCCGGCCGATTCCGTACAGCACCAATGCCCCGGCAACCGAACCGGCGGTCGCCGCCGCAATGACGCCAGGCACCGTCAATGACGTGTACGTCGTCATAAATCCGCCAAACGGCAAAATGACTTCCGACGGAATCGGCGGGAAGATATTTTCCAGTGCAATCATGAGAAAAATGCCGATATAGCCGAATTGTTCCATTACATTCGTGATCCACGCCTGCATGGCGCCATTCTCTCCCTTCCGCACGGCTCATTGTATGTACGCATGTCTCTTTCCTCATAATGTATGTATATGATATGGTAGTACAAAAAAAGATCCTTTGCAAAAAAGAAAAGCAGCTTGCTTTCGCTCTCCCTTCGATATCACCGGCTTCATCGGCGTCTCGCAAACGAAAGGCCGCCCACCCCCAAGCAGATGAGGATGGACGGCACGCCCCCCTAGCAACAACTTTTTCCGTGAAAATCCCCACCACTTGGTGAGTGCGGTATACGCTCCTGATCCGTGAGGGTATACTGAAAATGGCCAAAAAAGGCAATAGGAAAGCAGAGGTGCCCGATTTTAGGCATCTCGTATAACCTGTCTGCCTTTTGGCTAGACTAAATAAGTTGTGGTTGGCGGAACGGCTCTTTGCGGGAGATCATGCAAAAGATGATCACCAACATCCGCCGAGCAATGGCGATGAGGGCTTTTTTCTTCCCGCACCGGGACGCCAACGAACAAAACGGTCGGGACAAGGGATGCGTCTTGGAT
>NZ_MVKA01000057.1:0-9409 GCF_002042905.1 Geobacillus sp. LEMMY01 | reverse complement strand
AAACAATGCCGCTCCACCAAGCGTCCCCGGGTGTGGATCTTTCTAGATGCGACTGGCCGCGACATTCGGGTCGTGACGGACGTCTTCCCTGCGTCTGCGGAACCCATTGCCGACATGTACCAACAACGTTGGACTGTTGAGGTCTTTTTCCGTTGGGTGAAGCAATATCTGAATGTCCCGACCTTGTTTGKCACGACGGAAAATGCGGTATACAACCAACTGTTTGCGGCGTTCATCGCGTATGTGTTGCTGCGATGGCTGTATGATCAAACCAAAAAACAGACGAACGTCTCTCTTTCCTTCATTTCGTTTGTTCGCCGTTTTTTCTCTGGGCAGCTTCCTCTCGATTGGAAATCCGGGATGGCCGCTGCTTTGTTTGAGTATGCCCAAATTTATGGAAGGCGTATGTCTAATTTTGGATAATCAACACTCGTGAAATCGTTACAGTTTATTGAAATCCATACATTCTGCAAATTTATCCGATAAAGTATAAAAGTATGCGACGATTTACACTATGCATGAAGGGGAATGAACATCTATGACAAAAATGAAGAAAGTCATCATCATCACATCCGCTCTTCTTCTAAGCGCCTGTTCATCATCCAACGAAAAAGAACAGGCTTTTATTACGAGCAAAGAACAGTCAAAATCTAATGTATCTGTTACCAATAATCCTTTCTTTAAAGAAAAAAAGGAAGGGAAGATCGAACATTTGCATGGAGTTGGTTATGCAGGCAATCAAAATGCGGTTTACTTTGCTACTCATGAAGGGTTGCTCGTTTACCAAGACAATAAGTGGTATGAAACGGTTTCCAATAAACATGATTATATGGGCTTTTCAGCTACGGACGACGGCTTTTATTCATCGGGACATCCTGAAGAAGGTTCATCGTTAGGAAATCCACTTGGTCTTGTGAAAAGTTTTGATAATGGACAAACATTAATGAATTTAGGATTTTATAAAGAGTCCGATTTCCATTATATGACGGTTGGTTATAAAAGCCATACCATCTATGTGGTGAATCAAGAAGAAAATGAAACGCTTGGACAAGGGGTATTTTACAGTAAAGACGACGGCAAAACGTGGTCGCCAAGTCAGTTGAACGGCCTGCCGCAAACGGCAGCGAGAACGATTGCTGCTCACCCAACGGATGAAAATATGGTCGGGATTAGTACAGCCGAGGGAGTTTTCATTTCGAGAGATAACGGGAATACGTTTGAACGGTTTACGAGAAAAATTGATACGACGACATTTATGTTTCAAGAAAAGTCGGTTGTATTTGCAGCTGTAGAGAATGATCAGCCTATACTCATCAAACAATCATTAGACACAAAACAAGAAGAAGTTCTTGCTGTTCCGCCATTGGATGAAAAAGATCATATCATGTATATAACTTCTAATCCAGCAAACGACAAAGAAATTGTGATCGTTACAATGAATGGGGATATTTTTATGACAAAAAATAACGGTGGAAGTTGGACAAAACTAGCATCAGAAGGGGAAATATAGGGACATGCGGGCGCATGTCTTTTTGTTTGCCTAAAAATATATCGCTCCATAATTTTTGCAAAATTCACTGCTACAATATAAGTAACGGATGGAGAGGGTGAGAAGAAGAGTGTATTCATTCCTAAGCCAAATCAGCAACCTGCTAAGCCAGCCGTTTCTTAATATGGCCAACAGCACAACAGCGCTTCCTGTTTTGTCAGCGTTTCTTCTTGGCATAGTCGGAGCGATGGCTCCGTGCCAGCTGACTAGCAACTTAGGAGCAATCACGTTGTACAGCAACCAATCTCTGCAAAAGGGGATCGCTTGGAAAGAACTGCTTTTATTTATTTTCGGAAAGGTCATCGCTTTTTCCGGGTTAGGCTTGATCGTCTGGTTGATGGGGAAGGAGATTCAAAGTACACTGACACTATACTTTCCATGGTTAAGAAAGCTGATTGGCCCGATTCTTGTTCTCGTAGGCTTGTATTTGTTAGGGCTTTTTAAAATGTATTGGAATGTCACTTTGTTCAGAGTGCCGGAGAGATGGGTAAAAGGAAAAATCGGTTCGTTTTTCATGGGATTTGGCTTTTCGTTGGCTTTTTGTCCAACGATGTTTGTTCTATTTTTTGTTACTCTAATGCCTCTCGTATACTCAACGTCTTATGGAGTGTTGTTGCCGAGCGTCTTTGCCGTCGGAACTTCTGTACCGGTTATTTTATTCATCCTCATCCTTTGGTACTTAGGATTGAGCGGTACTGTCATGAAAAAAGGAAGACAGGTAGGGAAGCTCATTCAGCAAACCGCTGGAATTGTGATGGTATTGCTGGGCGTGTTAGATACCATCACTTATTGGTTTTAACATCCGTCCGAAAGAAGTCTCCCACTTCGAAACGAAGTGAAAGTGGGAGATGAATTTCGGTTAGGCACAGTCTAAAGCTGTCTCTCATCATGATATAATCAGTTTTAGATATAATGAAAGGCTATTATTCAGTATTCCTGTTGTATTATCATCTTGTTTTGGTTGTCAAATATCGCTGAAAAGTGATTGACGATGACATCTCTGATTATGCGAAAGATATGTTTGTTCGACTTGGGAAAAATTATCATATTTCTTTGATTGAATGGAATCATGATTACGACCATGTTCATATTTTGTTCAAAGCGCACCCAAATACAGAATTATCGAAGTTCATCAATGCCTATAAAAGCGCAAGTTCTCGATTGGATCAAAAAGCATTTTCCACAAGTAAAAAGAAAACTGTGGAAAGAATATTTCTGGTCAAGGAGTTTTTGTTTGTTGACAACAATTTTGGGGGAATGTATATTGCAATTCGGCAATATAGTCGTTCAGGGCGAAAATCTTTTGCTTATCAGCGGCTTATTGATGAGTTATGTCATGTTTTATTATGGTATTAAAGTATTAAAGGTAGAACGAAGCATCATGGACTTCATTTTTAACAGTTTTATTAACGGTGTACTTATTTGGAAATTTAGTTATGTCGTTTTACATCCGAATTCAGTTTTACAAAATCCGATGACAATCCTTTATTTTAATGGGGGATATGTTGGCATTAGTATGGCGATTGTTTTTATCACGGTCTATACTTGGCTATACGTAAAAAAGCAGAATATTCCTGTGGCTTCTTATACGCGGGCAATGGTTCCAGTATATTTTGGCTATTTTAGCACTTTTGCATGGATCCGAGTAATGGAAAATTCCCAAAATTATTTCATCATTTTGCAAGCAATAGTAGCGATTTGTTTTTTTATAGTAGCATCACGAGTCAAAACTCAAAAAACTTTATTGCAACTTCTGATATGGTTCCATCTCATTCAATTCGAACTAGCCCTGTATAAAAAATATGTTGTAAATACAGTAATCATATCAAAAGAAGTATGGTTGTACGGCTCTCTCGTTATCGTTTTTATATGTATTTCATATTGGTTAGAGAGGCGAGAAAGAGAAGCGGCTCTTGAGGATAGGAACAAAGGACGGGGAAATGTAATCAATCAACTCGCTTTAGGTGTGATGGTGGTAAGTATTGCTGTATCTTCTATTTTTAACAGTCAACAGGAAGCGGGAAAGGTCAAATCAAAATCAGTTCTATCTACTTCATTGGATTGGGGAAAAATCGGCACGAATAAAGGAGAGGTTGCTCCGGATTTTGAATTACTTTCAATTACAGGGGATAAAATAAAATTGTCTGATTTGCGTGGAAAAACAGTGATATTGAATTTTTGGGCTACTTGGTGTCCGCCTTGCAGAGCTGAAATGCCGGAAATGCAAAAGTTCTACGAAAACAATAAAGATAGCAATGTGGAAATTTTGGCAGTCAACTTGACGAATAGCGAAAGAGGTTCTAATGCGGTGAGCGATTTTGTGGAAGCGAAAGGGATCACATTTAAAGTTGTGCTTGATGAGCAAGGAGACATTGGAAATCTATATGGTGCAATAACGATTCCTACCTCGTATATCATTGATAAAAATGGAGTTATCAGAAATAAATATGTAGGTCCTATGTCTTATGAAACGATGGATCGCATGATTTCAGGAATTCAATAAAAGGTAAATGATGGTTCCCACTGAGTGGAAGTGACAGGAATTGTGACTATCCACTCAGGGGGATGTTTTTGATATTAAAAACCTGTGAATCCTCCAAACAAATCGGTAAAAAAGATGATAATTTTTGTCATCCAATCAAAAAACAGCATAATTCCCATGATAACCATCAGAATTCCCCCGACTCTGACGATGACAGTGTTATATTTTTTTATCCAATTTAACTTGCCGATAAAAAACGACATGATGAAAAAAGGCACGGCAAACCCTAATACATAGGCGAACATATATAACATGGCTGCACTCGGTTTGGTAGCCGCCAACGCGATCACTGATACAAGAATTGGACCTGTGCAGGGAGTCCAGCCCGCAGCGAATCCTATGCCAATTAAAATAGAGCCAAAATAACCGGAAGGCTTGTTCCGGAAAACTAACCGTTTATCTTTCATCATAAAGGAAGGTGAAAATACACCTAAAATGACGAGACCAAAAAAGACAATGAATAAGGCACTAATTTGTCTGATTAAATCTTGGTAATCAACGAATAGTTTTCCTATTACAGAAGTACCAAAACCAATAGCGATGAAGATGACGGAAAAACCGAGCAAGAAAAAGAATGTATGGAGTATTGCTCGTTTTTGAAGCATCCCATTTTCTTTCTTTATTTCATCAACGGATACTCCAGTAATGTAAGATAAAAAAGCTGGGTATAGCGGTAAACAACAAGGGGATATAAAAGACAGTAATCCCGCTCCGAAAGCTAGAAATATATTGATATCGTTCATATTGATCGATCCTCTCTTTTCGATCTTGATAACGATACTGTAAAATAAAATTGTGAATTTTTTGTGGAAAGCGGGCTTTTTCCTGCGCAGGTATTGATTACGGTTTTGTGGTGAACATGATTTGTAGAGGGTATCTCTGTTGCGTTTTATACCCATTACCGGTATAATGTAATTAAAAGAGGTGATGTTTGATGAACCATTATGAAGATCATAATATGGATAAAAAAATGGTTCCACGAACGGAACAGGAAATCGAAAGCATCATCAAGCGCTTGAAGCGCATCGAAGGACAAGTGCGCGGTGTGCAAAAAATGGTGGAGGACAATCGTTATTGTATTGATATTTTAGTGCAAATTTCAGCGATCACGGCAGCGTTAAATAAAGTAGGATTGAACTTGTTAGAACGTCATGTCAGCCATTGTGTGTCTAAAGCGATCCGCGAAGGAAGTGGAGAAGAATCCATTCGCGAATTAATGGATGTCATTAAACAGTTCTCAAAGTGAAAGGAGTGGGAAGCATTATGAGTGAACAAAAGCATGTCACACTTAGAGTGACCGGCATGACATGTGCCGCGTGCGCCAATCGGATTGAGAAAGTATTAAATAAGATGGATGGCGTAGAAGCCAATGTCAATTTGGCAATGGAAAAAGCAACGATTAAATATGATCCATCGAAGCAAAATATAGCCGATATCGAAATGAAAATTGAGAATTTGGGGTATGGCGTTGCGACAGAAAAAGTGACGCTTGATATTGAAGGAATGACATGTGCGGCCTGTGCGACACGGATTGAAAAAGGGTTAAATCGGATGGAAGGTGTTACAAGCGCTGCTGTCAACTTGGCGACAAACAGCGCGGTGGTCGAATACAAGGAGGGTGTCACATCTGTCGAAGACATTTTAGAGAAAATCAAAAAGCTTGGGTACAGGGGGCAAATTCGAAACGAAGAACAAGACCATGCTGGTCGGAAAGAAGAGCGGCTGAAACAAAAACAACGGCAACTCGCCATTTCCATCATCTTATCGTTGCCGCTGCTCTATACGATGCTGGCTCATATGCCGTTTGATATCGGCTTGCCGATGCCGCATTGGCTGATGAATCCGTGGTTCCAGCTTCTTTTAGCTACACCCGTTCAGTTTTACATCGGCGGTCCCTTCTATGTCGGGGCGTATCGGGCGTTGCGCAACAAAAGCGCCAACATGGACGTTCTCGTGGCGCTGGGGACATCGGCCGCGTACTTTTACAGCTTGTATGAAGCGTGGCGGACGCTTGGGAATCCTGACTATATGCCGAGGCTGTATTTTGAAACGAGCGCCGTCTTGATTACGCTTGTGCTTGTCGGCAAATACTTTGAAGCGCTTGCGAAAGGGCGGACAACCGAAGCAATCTCGAAGTTGGTCAGCCTGCAGGCGAAGGAAGCGACCGTCATTCGGAATGGGGAAGAAATGAAAGTTCCGCTGGAGGAAGTGGTGATCGGCGATACGATCCTTGTCAAGCCAGGAGAAAAAATTCCGGTAGACGGTACAGTCATCTCCGGCGCCTCTTCCGTAGACGAATCGATGATTACCGGTGAATCGATCCCGGTTGATAAGAAGGAAGGCGACTATGTGATCGGGGCGACGATGAATACGAATGGCGTACTGACCATTCGTGCCGAAAAAGTCGGAAAAGATACCGCGCTGGCCAATATCATTAAAATCGTTGAAGAGGCGCAAGGGTCGAAAGCCCCGATTCAGCGGATGGCGGATACCATTTCCGGCATTTTCGTACCGATTGTTGTCGGAATTGCGGTTGTTTCCTTTCTAATCTGGTACTTCTTCGTTGCGCCGGGTGATTTGGCCAAAGCGCTTGAGGTGGCCATCGCTGTTCTTGTCATCGCGTGCCCTTGTGCGCTCGGTTTGGCCACACCGACATCGATTATGGTCGGTACAGGAAAAGGGGCAGAACAAGGAATTCTCTTTAAAGGAGGTGAGTACCTAGAGGGAACGCATAAAATCAATGCCGTATTACTCGATAAAACAGGAACAGTGACAAAAGGAAAACCGGAAGTCACCGATGTGCTAGCCTTCCGCGAGGACATGCTCGATTATGCGGTTTCCGCCGAGAGCGCTTCGGAGCATCCGCTGGCTCATGCGATTGTTGAATACGGGAAGAAACAGACGATTTCGCCAAAAACGTTGGAACGCTTTTCCGCCATTACCGGCCACGGAATTGAAGCGGTCATTGACGGCAAAACCGTTTTGATTGGGACGCGAAAATTGATGAAGGACCGCGCTGTCGGGATTTCTCAGTGCGAAAATCGCCTGATAGAGCTTGAAAAACAAGGAAAAACCGCGATGCTTGTGGCCATCGATGGAGAGCTTGCCGGCATCATTGCGGTCGCGGATACGGTGAAAGAAAGCTCTAAAGAAGCGATTCAAACATTAAAACAAATGGGCATCGATGTCTATATGGCAACAGGGGACAATCAACGGACAGCGGAAGCGATCGCCAATGAAGTAGGCATTGAGCATGTGTACGCCGAGGTGCTCCCGGAAGACAAAGCGAACATCGTCGAGGAATTGCAAAAACAAGGAAAACGAGTGGCGATGGTCGGCGATGGGATTAACGATGCGCCGGCTTTGGCCAAAGCGGATATTGGGATGGCGATTGGCACAGGAGCCGATGTCGCCATCGAGACAGCTGATGTGACCTTGGTCGGCGGCGATTTACGCCATATCCCGAAAGCCATTGAGTTGAGCCGCCAAACGATGAAAAACATTCGGCAAAATCTGTTCTGGGCGTTGTTTTATAATACGATCGGCATTCCGGTCGCCGCTTTCGGATTATTGGAGCCATGGATCGCTGGAGCAGCGATGGCGTTCAGCTCCGTGTCGGTTGTCGCCAACGCGCTTCGTTTGAAGCGAGTGAAACTATAAGGCCGTGCGGGATTCGCTATTGCGTTTTCAAGCAGTGAAGCAGCTTGCTGGTGCAATGACGCCGTTTCGTTAGACGATGGCGCCTATATGTTTGGCGCCTTGAAGAGACCGGAAAAATCCATTTTTCTACAGGGAGGAATCAATGATGATGATGACATTGCATGTGCAAGGAATGACATGCGGGCACTGCAAAGCAGCCGTAACAAATGCTTTGACAGAGTTGGACGGGGTGAAACATGTCGAAGTGCATCTCGAAGAAGGCACCGTGGATGTCGACTTTGATGAAACAAAAGTCAGCGTGGAACAACTGAAAAAAGCGATTGAAGAACAAGGATATGATGTCAAATAGAAAGATGCTGTTAGGCATAAGCAAGGCGCAAGAGGCCATTTTCCAACGTCGGATGATGGGGGATAGACGAATGAGAAAAGGGGCTGACCCAAAACGCATTCGCGTTTTGGGTCAGCCCCACTTTTTTTACTCAAAAATGGAAGAATCGCCCTTTTTTCTGGTAGAATAGAGTCGCCATAACCACTATCACCGAAAGAAGGGCGATTCTTTTATGAAACATGATCATATTTCCTTTAAAGAGTGTACCATGGACAACCTCTCTCTGCCAAGCAACATCGCTGATCTCATTTCGCCGGATCACATGGCCCACGTGGTTCACGAGATGGTCGAACGCATCCCCATGGAGACGTTTCTTCCTTACTATAAAGGGGGAGGCACCTCTGCCTATCATTCCAAAATGATGACGAAAATCATCCTCTACGCTTACACCTAAAAAATGTACCACGGTCGAGAAATTGCCCGAGAATTGGAGGTGCATCTTCCGCTCATGTGGCTGAGTGGGTTTCAAAAGCCGGATTTCCGTTCCATCAACCGGTTTCGCTCGGAACGGATGAAAGGCCTGATTGATGATCTATTCCGGGAAATCATCACTCTGCTTGTCGCTGACGGCTGTGTCAACATGGAAGATGATTTCGTCGATGGGACGAAAATTGAAGCGAATGCCAACCGGTACACATTCGTTTGGCGCAAGTCTGCCGAGAAGTACCGGGAGAAATTGCAAGTCAATGTGGATCAGCTCATCGCCCACATCGATGGGATTGTGGCGGAAGAACATGCGGAAGAATTCGACGCTTCGCCTGCTTTCACTTCGGAAGAGATCTGCGAGAAAACCATGGAGTGGGAAGAGCGTTTGGAGGCCGAGCCGGACAACCAAGCGTTGACTATTTAACGAAATATGCAAAAAAACAAAGAGGGCTGGCTCCAAAAGTCCGCTAAAAAGCGGACTTTTGGGTCAGCCCCCATAGCCATCAAGTGAAGCCTTGGAGCGAGTAGCTCCAAGGCTTCACTTTTCATCTTTGGAGGCTGTGACCGTGAGAATATATAAAGATAGGCATGCCAAATACACCTTCCCTATAGAAGGTTTTTTTCATGGTATATGAGGCGGGAATTTCTTATGACACCGGCATGATGACCAAACTCTCGATAATGTCTAAAGCGCTCTTTTTTGTATAACGCCTTGATTTTTTTCCGTGTTGAGCGATGATGTCACACAGTTTTAAAAGGAGTTGGACAACTAACTCCTCAGAACACCATAAGGCTTGAAAGAAATCCATACCGAACTCCTTGATCATACTCATCGCCTTATATT
>NZ_MVKA01000043.1:0-25547 GCF_002042905.1 Geobacillus sp. LEMMY01 | reverse complement strand
GGGAAGCGGTGTACGACGCGCTTCTKKCGAATGGACGCCGGGAACTCGATGAACGTTGCCGACAMGGCAGCCATCTAGGTGTCCGCAAATCGGAAAATTTCAGCCGGCGCCGAGAAAAGCGCAAGCAAGCAGCGCTTCTCTTCCTGCGAAAGAAMGAAGTGCCGTTTGACAATAACCAAGCCGAACGCGATTTACGGATGGTGAAAGTCAAACAAAAAATCTCTGGAACGTTTCGTCAGGAAGACGATGCCGAGGCTTTCTGTGTCATCCGCAGCGTCGTTTCCACCCTGCAAAAACACGGAAAGCCGGTGTGGGAATCGTTGCAAAGACTTCTAAGCGGAGAGCCTCTTCAAACGATTCTCCATTCCTCCTAGGGCATTTTCGATACTGGGAATGCCCTATTGGTGCTGGATTCTGAAAATCTCGCTAGTACTGGGCTGAATAGATACAAAAATCCTCCCGATTTTCGTCGGAAGGGTGCGAAATGTGAGTTCTAATTTAACTGCCTGCTTGTTAAAATGAATCGTCTTATCTTTACATGATTAGGATAATTGTCTGCCTTCAGAGCAGGTAGAACGCAAATGACAGATGGAGATTATGATGGGCTGTATTTGTTATATGAAAAAATATTACCGCCCTTTCTCAATGAACTGTAATGTCCCGATGGTAAGTAATAATTTCCCACCCATACCTTGTTTGTGGTAATGGGTGGGTTTTTATTTTTAGTGCCTTAGCAGGTAGGACAGAAACGAGATTGTGAGTTTTAGTGTTTGCCTTGTGTGTAAATTTCAATTAGATAATCCCTTCCCCCCTTTACATCTCCCACTTCCCATCCGATATAAACGATAGAAAGCGTCCAAACCAAAGGAGCGGATCCGTATGACGATTGAACGGGTGTCTTCTTCTTTTCCTTCTTATGAACCGATGCGAAGTGAACAGGCGAAGGGGGACGTCGAGCTTTCAGCGGCGCGCCCGCAAGAAGGAGAGGATTCTTCTCCTTCACAGCCGCTTTCGGAAGAAAAATTGGAGAAAGTGGTCAACGGCTTGAATGAGCTGGTGCAGCCGAGCCATACGTCTGTTCGGTTTGAGCTGCATAAGGAGCTGAATGAGTATTACGTGCAAGTAATCGATGAAAAGACGCATGAGGTGATCCGCGAAATTCCGCCGAAAAAGCTGTTGGATATGTATGCGGCGATGATGGAGTTTGTCGGGCTTTTGGTGGATAAAAAAATTTAACGGTGGTGAGTCGAAATGGCGAATACGTTGCGCATCAGCGGCCTCGTGAGCGGGATGGATATTGACAAAATCGTGAGCGATTTGATGAAAGCGGAGCGGGCGCCGCTTGATAAATTGAAGCAGAAAAAGCAGCTGCTCGAGTGGCAGCGTGATGATTACCGAGCGATGAACACGTTGCTTCAGGGGCTTGACGACTATTTGTTCAGCAACATCACGCTCCAAAGCAGCATGCTCAAAAAAACCGTCTCGAGTTCGAACGAATCGGTCGTCACAGCGACGGCGGGCTCGAGTGCAGCGAACGTGGCGACGACAATGAATGTCAGCCAAGTGGCGACGTCGGCTGTTTGGCTGTCTGATGCTACGGTGAGAGTGGACAAGGCGAGTTTTTCCGTTGCCGCTGATGTGACGCTGACGATCAACGTGACAAACGGGGATGGGACGACGAAGCAGGCGACGATGACGGTGAAACAAGGAACGACGCTCGACGGGGTGATCGCCCAACTCAACAGCAACCTAGACCTTGGCGTCAGCGCGTTTTACGACGAGCAAACTGGGCGGGTTTCGATCATGAAAAAAGACACGGGGGCTCAGGCAAGCCTTGTACTCGCCGACCAGGCGACTGCTGACTTTTTTGCGCAAAAGCTAGGGTTTACGAATACCGTAGCGGGGCAAGAGCTGGCTGGAAAAACAGCGGGTCAAGACGCCAAAGTAACGATCAACGGATTGGCCACGACCCGTTCATCCAATACGTTTACGATCAACGGTGTGACGTATACGGTGAAAGGGACGGGCACGGCGACGGTGTCGGTGGCGGCGGATGCGGATGCGATGTTTGATGCGATTAAAGGGTTTGTGGATAAGTACAATGAAACAATCGCCAAAATCAACGCCGAGCTGAAAGAAGAGCGCTATCGCGACTATCGGCCGCTTACCGACGAGCAAAAGGAAGCGATGACGGAAAAGCAAATTGAGCTGTGGGAAGAAAAGGCGCGGAGCGGGATGCTTCGCGGCGATTCGATTTTGTCCAGCGCCCTCAGCAAAATGCGGATGAATGTGTACACGAAAGTCGAAGGGGCGAACATCCCAAGCGGGTTTTCGCAGCTCGCGCAAATCGGGATTACGACGTCGTCGAATTATCTAGACGGCGGGAAGTTGATCATTGACGAAACGAAGCTGCGGGAGAAAATCAAGGAAAACCCCCAGGCGGTGTATCAGCTGTTTAACCAAGACGGTGCGACGGATGCGGAAAAAGGCATCGCCCGCCGCTTGCGCGATACGATCAAGGAAACGATCGGGAAAATCGAGCAAAAGGCGGGGAAAACCGTTTGGACGAACCAACAGTTTGCGATCGGGCGCGATTTAATCCAGATCAATGACCAAATTGACCGGTTTCAAGATCGGCTGAAACAGATTGAAGACCGCTACTACCGCCAATTCACAGCGATGGAAGAGGCGATTCAGCGCGCCAACCAACAAAGCATGTATTTGATGAATGCCTTTGGCGGCGGCATGCAAAGATAAACGATCAGCGGCTGTGGCATGCAGGCGGCCGTTGGCGTTTGGCCATCATCGGAAAGCGATCCGCTTCCTGATGATGGAGGTTTTGGGCTGAGACAACTGAAAAGGCGCGACGCCTCTTTAAGGGGGCGGTTTGGCTGAAAAAACGTTCTTGCCTCAGTCTTGAAACGTGTGCAGCACTTGACGTGGAAGAGGAGTGATCGGGATGGCAACGAACAATCCGTATCAACACTACCAAGCGAACGCCGTGCAGACGGCGTCGCCTGGGGAGTTGACATTGATGCTGTATAACGGCTGCTTGAAGTTTATCAAGCTCGCGCGCCAGGCGATCGAGACGGGCGATATCGCGGCGCGTAATGAAAACTTGTTGAAGGCGCAAAAGATCATTTTGGAATTGATGGCGACGCTGAAAATGGAATATGACGTCGCGAAATCGATGATGACCATGTATGACTACATCTACCGCCGCCTAGTCGAGGCGAATGTGAAAAACGATGCGGCGATTTTGGACGAGGTGGAAGGGTATGTCGTGGAGTTTCGCGATACGTGGAAGCAAGTGATTCAGCTGAACCGGCAGCGCCAATACGCGGAAGGCGGGCAGGCGTAATGGGCGTCGTGCACGATGTTTGGCGCGCAACGAAGGAGTTGCTTGAGGCGACGGCGCTGCCGTGGCCGTCCGAGGAGCGTGAAGAGCGGCTTGCGGCGGTCGATCGGCTGCTTCGGGAGCGTGAGGAGCTGCTTCGGAAGCTGCGGCCGCCATACAGCGAGGAAGAACAAGAGCTTGGCCGTGAGATCATCGTTTGGAATCAAGAGATTGAGGCGCGGCTGCTTCGGGTGTGCGAAGAAATTCGCCGCGACTTGCGGATGACAGGGGCGAAGCGGCAGGCGAACGCCCGCTACGTTCACCCGTACGAGCAGCCGCTTTCGTTTGACGGGATGTTTTACGACAAACGGCGATAGGTGGAATGGATATGGCGAAATTGACGAGCGACGCGCTGGAGGTCATCCGCCAGTATGCCTCGTTGCTTGAGACGGTGGAGGAAGGGCTCGATTATGTGGAGGCAAGTTTTTCTGACCCGCGGCGGATGCATGCGGATGTGTTGCTGGCGGATCTTTTATTGGCGCTTGGGAAAATCGGTGAGACGAACGTTTATTTATGCCAGCTGTTCGCTGACGAGAGCGATTTGGTCGGCCATATCGAACGGTTTGCGGATGTGCTGGAAGCGGCAGCGGCGCTTGACGGGCAATTTTCCGATGCGGCGGCGAAAGAGCGTATTGTCTGTGGACGGTTGTCGCCGGCGTTTCAGGCGTGGAAGAGTGCGATGGAGAGCGGTCTGCGGCGGTATGTTGTGCAGTGAAGAACGAACGGCGGTGCTTTGCCAGCCGTGCAAGCGAAAGCGGGTGTCCTCTTGCTGGAATCGAGGGCACCCGCTTTTGTGCGGCAGGGCGAATGAAACCGGCATTCGTTCGCCTGTTTTTGCCGTGAGCGGCAAAAGAGTCAAACGGCCTTGACAATGGTGATGTTCATCTCTTTCCGCAAGTCAATCTCATACGGGCTTTTTAGCTCCTCGCCTGCTGGGTTTTTGATGACGCGGACGATTGGGCGGAGCGGGAAGCCCGGAAACACTTGCGAGACGACGCCGACGTGCCCGGTGTTGAGCAAGACGGTCGTGGCGACCGGGTAGATGGCGATGTGAGAGAGAAACAGCTTGATCAGATCATAGTCTAAAATGCCGCCGGCGGCGGATAGGTATTCGGCTGCCTCGTGCGGCGAGTATTGTCTTCGGTGGTAGCGCGCCGATGTCAAGGCGTCAAAAACGTCGGCGATGGCGACGATGCGGGCGTATTCGTGAATTTCATCGCCCGATAAGGCGCGCGGGTAGCCGCTGCCGTCGCACCGCTCATGGTGCTGCAAGGCGCAGTGGGCGGAAAAGAGCGAAATGTTGCGCTGACGCCGCAACAGCTCGAAGCCGAGATACGTATGGCGGCGGACGATTTCCTTTTCCTCTTCCGTCAAGACTCCTTTTTTCCGCCATAGCCCATCAGGAAGCTGCGTCATGCCGATGTCAAACAACAGCGCGCCGATGCCAAGGTCAAGCAGCTGCTGGGGGCGGTAGCCTTTGGCGATGCCGATGACACCCGCAATGGTGGCGACGTTGACTGAATGGTGGAAAAAGTATCCATTGGAAATGACCAAATCCGACAAGTTGATGAGCAAATCTTCTTGTTTTAGCAGATAATCCAAAATGTCTTTGAACACTTTTTCGTACTCTTTTCCCAAATCGAGGGAAGACACACGGCTGAGCAGCTTTTTTTGCTCGATCAAGGCCGTCATCGTCTCGTACACTTTTTTCACCGCCTGCTGGCGCACGGTCGGGCTGATGAGCGGGCGCGGGCGGATGTCATATGTTTGTTTGTCGTCAATATAAATGTATTGAACCCCTTTTTGTGCTAAAGAACGGATGTAGCCGCTTGTCAGCCGCACGCCGCGCGACAAAAGGACGCTGCCGTTGGCGGCGAACAAGTCGACAGCGAGCACGTCACCGCTTTTCGCATGGGAAATATGGACCTTTCGCATCGTTCACACACTCCGTACCTTCCACATCATAAGAAAAAACACCTATGCCTATCTTACCATATTTTCCTATGTTTTTCACAAAATCTTCAAAAATATTTTTGATTGAAACATGGATTGGATGGGTAATAAAAAAGTGTAGGGATTTACAGTTTTATAAGATAAGGAGTGGTCAGCGATGATGTATAACGTTCGCGGGGAAAACCTCGAAGTGACTCCAGCGTTGCGCGAGTACGTGGAGAAAAAAATCGGGAAACTGGAACGCTACTTTGATGGCACTGATGACGTGCATGTGCACGTCAATTTAAAAGTATACAACGATGGACAAGGGAAAATCGAGGTGACCATTCCGATTCCGCATTTGTTGCTGCGCGCTGAAGAGCGCCATGAAGATATGTATGCGGCCATCGATTTAGTAACCGATAAGCTCGAGCGGCAAATCCGCAAACATAAAACGAAAGTCAATCGGAAGCTGCGCGACCGCGAGAAAGAAGCGAAGCTGGCTGCCCCTGTCTCGATCGGCGCTTCCGCGGCGGAGAATGAAGAGGAGTTTGAAATCGTGCGCACGAAACACTTCAGCTTGAAGCCGATGGACAGCGAAGAAGCGATTTTGCAAATGAATTTGTTGGGGCACAACTTCTTCATTTTCACCAACGCGGAAACAAACCGGACGAACATCGTCTACCGCCGCAAAGACGGAAAATACGGATTGATCGAGGCGAATTGAGCAGCCTCCCTATGCGCATCCCCTGCTTTTTTTGGCAGGGGATGTTATAATATGCATGAGAAAAATCAAAATGGGGGAGAGCGATGGAGGAACTGTTGCGTCAAATCTTGTCCAAGTTGGACAACATGGAAAAAGGATTTTTGGCGTTCCAAGAAGAAACTCGCCAACGGTTTGAGCAGATGGATGGCCGTTTGACGGAGATGAACGGACGCCTCGTCGGCCTCGAACAGGAAATGGGCGCGGTGAAAGAGCGGTTAGACCGTGTGGAAACGCGATTGGGCGGCGTAGAGACCCGGTTGGACGGCGTGGAAACGCGGTTGGGCGGCGTAGAGACCCGATTGGACGGCGTGAAAACGCGGTTGAATGGTGTGGAGACCCGGTTGGACGGCGTGGAAACGCGGTTAGATGGCGTGGAGACCCGGTTGGATGGTGTGGAAACTGAATTGACGGAAGTGAAAGAGACGCTTCATCGGGTCGAAACGCAGCTTGTGGATGATGTGCAAATATTGTTTCGCAAAATTCATGAAAAAGTTGAGGAGAAAAGTTTTGAAATTTATGCGCTGAACCGGCGGCTTCACCATGCGGAAGCGGCGATTGAGCAGCTTCAGTCCAAGGCGTGATTCCCTCTTTTGGACATGCCCCTCTCTAAGCCTGTGCAACAGTTGTCACCTATCCCTGTAAATGATATGATGAATAAGTGAGTCCATGAAAAATAAGGAGCGTTTCCTATGCTTGGAGTCTTAAAAAAAGTATTTGACCCGAACAAGCGTCAGTTGGCAAGGCTCGAGAAAATTGCGGATCAAGTGGATGCGCTCGGTCCGGAGATGGCCCGACTGTCCGATGAACAGCTGCGGCAAAAAACCGAGGAATTCAAAGCCCGCTACCAACAAGGCGAATCGCTCGATGATTTGCTTGTTGAGGCGTTTGCCGTTGTGCGCGAAGGAGCGAAGCGCGTCCTTGGCTTGTACCCATATAAAGTGCAAATTATGGGCGGCGTCGTCTTGCATGAGGGCGACATCGCCGAGATGAAAACCGGGGAAGGGAAAACGTTGACGGCGACGATGCCCGTCTATTTGAACGCCTTGACGGGGCGCGGCGTGCATGTCGTGACGGTCAACGAATACTTGGCGACGCGCGATGCGACGGAAATGGGCAAACTGTATGAGTTTTTAGGCATGACCGTCGGCTTGAACTTAAGCGGCATGTCGCGCGAGGAGAAGCAGGCGGCGTACAACGCCGACATTACGTACGGGACGAACAACGAGTTTGGCTTTGACTATTTGCGCGACAACATGGTGCTCTATAAAGAGCACATTGTGCAGCGGCCGCTCTATTATGCGATCATCGACGAGGTCGACTCGATTTTAATCGATGAAGCGCGGACGCCGCTCATCATTTCCGGCACGGCGCAGAAGTCGACCAAGCTGTATGTGCAGGCGAATGCGTTTGTCCGCACGTTGCGCAAAGATGTCGATTACACATACGATGAAAAAACGAAAAGCGTCCAGCTGACGGAAGAAGGGATCAACAAAGCGGAGCGCGCGTTTGGCATCGACAACTTGTTCGATTTGAAACACGTCACGCTCAACCACCATATTCAGCTGGCGCTGCGGGCGCACGTGACGATGCAGCGCGATGTCGACTATGTCGTGCAAGACGGAAAAGTGATCATCGTCGACCCGTTCACCGGGCGCTTGATGCACGGCCGCCGTTACAGCGATGGGCTTCATCAAGCCATTGAGGCGAAAGAGGGGCTCGAGATTCAAAACGAGTCGATGACCTTAGCCACGATTACGTTCCAAAACTATTTCCGCATGTACGAAAAATTGGCGGGGATGACGGGGACGGCGAAAACGGAAGAGGAAGAGTTCCGCAACATTTACAACATGCGCGTCGTCGTCATTCCGACGAACCGCCCGGTCATCCGCGAAGACCGTCCGGATTTGATCTACCGGACGATGGAAGGGAAATTCCGCGCCGTGGTCGAGGACATCGCCGCCCGCCATGCGAAAGGGCAGCCCGTGCTCGTCGGCACGGTGGCGATCGAAACGTCCGAGATGTTGTCGGAGATGCTGAAAAAACGCGGCATCCCGCACAACGTGTTGAACGCGAAAAACCATGCGAAAGAGGCGGAAATCATCGCTCAAGCAGGGCAAAAAGGCGCGGTGACGATTGCGACGAACATGGCCGGGCGCGGGACGGACATTAAGCTTGGCGAAGGGGTCAAGGAGCTTGGCGGGCTCGCTGTCATCGGCACGGAGCGTCACGAAAGCCGGCGGATCGACAACCAGCTGCGCGGCCGTTCCGGGCGTCAAGGCGACCCTGGGGTGTCGCAGTTTTACTTGTCGCTTGAAGACGAATTGATGCGCCGTTTCGGCTCGGAAAGCTTAATGGCGATGATGGACCGCCTTGGAATGGACGACTCGCAGCCGATCCAAAGCAAAATGGTGACGAAAGCGGTCGAGTCGGCGCAAAAGCGGGTCGAAGGCAACAACTTCGACGCCCGCAAACAGCTGCTTCAATATGACGATGTCCTGCGCGAGCAGCGGGAAATCATTTACCGCCAGCGCTATGAAGTGCTCGATTCCGACAACTTGCGCGGCATTATCGAAAAGATGATCCAATCGGTGATCGAGCGCGTCGTCAACGCTCATACGCCGAAAGAAGAGGTTCCGGAAGAATGGAATTTGAAAGGGCTCGTTGAGTATCTCAACGCCCATCTGCTTCCGGAAGGGGATGTAACGGAAGCTGACTTGCGCGGCAAAGAGCCCGAAGAGATGATCGAGCTCATTTGGGCGAAAGTGAAGGCGCGCTATGATGAGAAAGAAGCGCAAATCCCGCCTGAACAAATGCGCGAGTTTGAACGCGTCGTCGTCTTGCGCGCTGTCGATATGAAATGGATGCACCATATCGACGCGATGGAGCAGCTTCGCCAAGGCATCCATTTGCGCGCCTACGGGCAAGTCGACCCGCTGCGCGAATATCAGATGGAAGGCTACGCCATGTTTGAGGAGATGATTGCGGCGATTGAAGAGGAAGTCGCCACCTATATTATGAAGGCGGAAATTCACCATAACCTTGAGCGCCAAGAGGTGGCCAAAGGCGAAGCGGTTCACCCGAAAGAAGACGGCGAAGAACCGAAGAGAAAACCGGTCCGCAAGGCGGTGCGCGTCGGCCGCAACGACCCGTGCCCGTGCGGGAGCGGGAAAAAATATAAACATTGTTGCGGAAGAACGGTGTGACCGTTTATAAATATAAAAGGGAAGCTCTGCCTCCCTTTTGAATGGCAGACATTCATCGTTGGCATACTATAATTTATTATGAGGTGAGGACAACATGATCGATTTGGTGGAAATCAAGCAAGAGCTTGAGAAAATGGCTAAGCGATTAGCGGAAATCAGGGGGTCTCTTTGACCTCGAAGCGAAGCAGGCGCGCATTCGCGAATTAGAAGAGCAAATGGCCGCGCCAAACTTTTGGGATGATCAAAAGGCGGCGCAGGCGGTCATTTCCGAAGCGAATGCGCTCAAAGATCTCGTCGAGGAATTTTCCTCGCTTGAAGAACGGTTTGACAACTTGGAAGTGACGTACGAATTGCTCAAGGAAGAGCCGGATGACGAGCTCCAAGCTGAGCTCGTCGAGGAAGCGAAAAAGCTGATGAAAGACTTCAGCGAGTTCGAGCTGCAGCTGTTGCTCAACGAGCCGTACGACCAAAACAACGCCATTTTGGAGCTCCACCCGGGCGCGGGCGGCACGGAATCGCAAGACTGGGCGTCGATGCTTTTGCGCATGTACACGCGCTGGGCGGAGAAAAAAGGGTTTAAAGTCGAGACGCTCGATTACCTCCCGGGCGAGGAAGCCGGGATTAAAAGCGTCACGCTACTCATTAAAGGGCACAACGCCTACGGCTACTTAAAGGCGGAAAAAGGGGTGCATCGGCTGGTTCGCATCTCACCGTTTGACGCCTCAGGCCGCCGCCATACGTCGTTCGTGTCGTGCGAGGTTGTGCCGGAAATGGATGATAACATTGAAATTGAGATCCGGCCGGAAGAGCTGAAAATCGACACGTACCGCTCAAGCGGCGCGGGCGGGCAGCACGTCAACACGACCGACTCGGCCGTGCGCATCACCCACTTGCCGACCGGGATCGTCGTCACGTGCCAATCAGAGCGGTCGCAAATCAAAAACCGCGAAAAAGCGATGAATATGTTGAAGGCGAAATTGTACCAAAAGAAACTCGAGGAGCAGCAAGCCGAACTCGCTGAGCTGCGCGGCGAGCAAAAAGAAATCGGCTGGGGCAACCAAATTCGTTCGTACGTCTTCCATCCGTATTCGCTTGTCAAAGACCATCGGACGAACGTCGAGGTCGGCAATGTGCAAGCGGTGATGGATGGGGAAATTGATGTGTTTATTGACGCGTATTTGCGTGCGAAGTTGAAGTAAAGGGCGATCATCGGATCGTCCTTTTTTCGCCCCAAAATCATGTTTTGGCCTTTTGACGCGTCTGTGCTTCCGTGGTACGCTGAAGGCAACGGAAGGAAAAAGGAGGGCGATGGCATTGGCTGTACGCAAACAATTGCTTTACGAATTGATTGATCGGCTGAACGAGGCTGATCATCAAACGGCGTACGATTTTTTGACGTACTTGCTTGATCGGTCCAGAAAGGAACGAATGGTATGGGAGCGGATTGACGAAACAGATGAAGAAGAAGCGTTGACGAAAGAAGAGCGCCAGCAGCTGCAAAGCGATGAAGGATATATCACCGGGGGAGAAGCCAAGCGTGAATTCGGGCTACAAGTTGATTTACCGTAGGGCCGCAGTCAAATTCATCGTTAGGCAAGAAAAAGAGGTTCAAGAACGGTTGGCCTCTGGGTTGCAAGGGTTGCTTGCGATCCCGCCGCAGGGGGATATTAAAAAGTTGAAGGGGCAGGATGGATTATATCGGATGCGAATCGGAACATATCGTGTGTTGTTTCGCATCGATCATGATGAACGAATCATCTATATTGAGGCGATCGGCAACCGCGGCGATGTGTATTGAGGCTTGTATTTTTTGGCTAGGGCGATCATCGGATCGTCCTTTTTTCCTTTAGCATAGCAGACCATTATCGCGTTAATCGGCTGTCATTTACTTGCCAAAACGGGCATGCTATACTCACAGAGGAAGGTGGGGAAGCATGCGGAAGCGAAGAGAGAAGACCATGCCTCCGGCGGTGGAGGCGGCTTTGGAGTATGCGTATGTTCTTATCGGCGCGGCGATCGTCGCTGTGGCGTTTAACGTGTTTTTGCTGCCAAACCGGATTGCCTCAGGCGGAGTGAGCGGCATCAGCACGATTATGCACGCGTTGTTTGGCATTGAGCCTGCCTACGTCCAATGGGCGCTCAACATTCCGCTCTTTATCGCTGGCGTTGTGCTTTTGGGCCGGCAGTTTGGCGTGAAAACGTTCGTCGGGACGGTGTTCTTGCCGCTTGTCGTCTATTTGACGAAAGGGATGGAGCCGGCGACGACGAATCCGCTTCTTGGCGCGATCTTTGGCGGCATCGGCGTCGGGCTTGGCCTCGGCGTTGTCTTCCGCGGCCGGGCGTCGACCGGCGGCACCGATTTGGCAGCGCAAATCATCCATAAATATACCGGGCTGTCGCTTGGCATGTGCGTCATTTTGATCGATGGCTTGATCGTTTTGACCGCGGCGTTTGTGTTTGATATTGAACGGGCGCTCTATGCGTTGATCGCGTTGTATGTGACAAGCAAAACGATCGATCTCGTCCAAGTCGGGCTTGGGTATTCGAAAATCGCTCTTATTATTACAAAGGAAGAAGAAAAAGTGCGCCGCGCCATTTTGCACGAAATCGACCGCGGAGTGACGCGCTTGCCGGCCTATGGCGGCTACACGGAACATGAACGGCCGATGTTGATGTGCGTCGTCGCACAATCGGAGTTCACGAAATTGAAACAATTGGTCCGAACCATTGATCCGACAGCGTTTGTCATTGTTGCGAACGCCGCTGAGGTGCTCGGCGAAGGATTTCAACGTACGTAAAACGGAAGAAATCGGTTATAATAAATGAGAACGAAATTTTTGTTTTTAGGGGGAGTTCGCCATGAAATGGAAATTAGCGACGATGTTCCTTGGCGTTTCGCTCGCGCTTGCCGCGTGCGGCGGTGGCGGGGACAATGCCGGGGAAAAAAACGGCGGCAGCAACGGCGGAGGGGATACTGCAGCGGCTGCCGAGCAAATTTTTAAACAAAACTGTGCGTCCTGTCATGGACAAGACTTGTCGGGCGGGGTCGGCCCGAACTTGCAAAAGGTTGGAAGCAAGTATTCCAAAGATGAAATTAAAAACATTATCGTCAACGGCCGCGGCGCGATGCCGGCAGGAATCATTAAAGGGGAAGACGCCGACAAAGTGGCGGAATGGCTGGCCGCGAAAAAATAATGGACGGATGTTTCTGACTCTTTGAAAGGAAAAGATCGTTCACTCAAGAAAGGTGCACCGCCTTGTTCGCTCAAGAACGAGGCGGTGTTTTCTGTTTTTGAACCTTTTGTCCTAGTTTCCCCAGGGTTCCTCCATTTGAAATATAAATGTAAAATTCGACAGCGGAAAATCATGCTATAATAATCCTTGCGGAATTTTGCAAGATTCATTCGAAACAGCTCGAGAAATGACAGCAAGCTATAAAGATGCAACGAGACCGTTTAACATATGCTTGACGGAAAAGTCGTTTATCCATTTTCGACTGTCGAGGGCAAGCCTGTGGCTTGCCCCCGTCACGCCAAGGCGTGGCGGGAGGCCGAACAACCGCTCGCTTCACAGCCCCATGCATGGGTCTGAAAGCAGCGTTGTTCGGTCGCTCGACAGTCGATCAAATGCTCGAAGCCGCAAATGTTAAAGCTTCAAGTTGCATCTATATAGTCGAAAATAGGTGATGATGATGATTGAAATGCAAGATGTGTACAAAACATATCCAAACGGCGTTGTGGCGCTGAACGGCATCAACGTCCGCATCAAGCAAGGAGAATTCGTCTACGTCGTTGGGCCCAGCGGAGCTGGGAAGTCGACGTTTATTAAAATGATGTATCGCGAGGAAAAGCCGACGAGCGGGACCATTATGGTCAACGGCGTCAACCTTGCCAAGCTCAAAGACAGCAAAGTCCCTCTTTTGCGCCGCCATATCGGCGTTGTGTTCCAAGATTTCAAGCTGCTTCCGAAGCTCAACGTTTACGAAAACGTTGCCTTTGCCTTGGAAGTCATTGAAGAATCGCCGAAAGTGATCCGCAAAAAAGTGATGGAAGTACTCGACCTAGTCGGCCTCAAGCATAAAATCCGCTCTTATCCGAACGAATTGTCCGGGGGCGAACAGCAGCGCGTCTCCATCGCCCGCTCAATCGTCAACTCCCCGAAAATCGTGATTGCCGACGAACCAACAGGAAACTTGGACCCGGAAACCTCATGGGGCATTGTGGAGCTGTTTGAAAAAATCAACGACCGGGGAACGACGATTGTGATGGCGACCCACAACAAAGAGATCGTCAACGCGACCCGGCGGCGCGTCATCGCCATCGAAAACGGGAAAATCGTCCGCGACGAGGCGAAGGGGGAATACGGCTATGACGCTTCATACGTTTAAGCGCCACGTCCGGGAGAGCATCAAAAGCCTTGGCCGCAACGGTTGGATGACGTTTGCGTCCGCGAGCGCCGTCACGGTGACGCTGTTGCTTGTCGGCGTCTTTTTTGCCGTCATGTTCAACATCAACCATTTTGCCAAAAAAGTCGAAAACGATGTGGAAATTCGCGTTCATATCGAGCTGACGGCCGACAGCCGGCAAAAAGACGCCTTGCGCCGGCAAATTGAAGCCATTCCAAATGTCAAGGAAGTCCGCTATTCATCGAAGGACGAAGAGCTGAAGCGGCTGATCAAAAGCATGGGGGACGAAGGTTCGTCGTTCCGCTTATTTGAGCAGGACAACCCGTTGAGCGACGTATACGTCGTGAAAGCGGCCCATCCGCAAGATACGGTGAAAGTCGCGAAGCAAATCGAAACATTGCCGTTCGTCCATAAAGTCAACTATGGCCAAGGGACGGTCGAGAAGCTGTTTGATGCGCTGAAAGTGGCGCGCAACGTCGGGCTCGTGCTCATTCTCGGATTGTTGTTTACGGCGATGTTTCTCATTTCCAACACGATCAAAATTACGATTTTCGCCCGCCGCCGCGAAATTGAAATTATGCGGCTCGTGGGCGCGACGAACGGGTTTATCCGCTGGCCGTTCTTTTTAGAAGGGTTATGGCTTGGAATGCTCGGCGCTCTCTTCCCGATCGCGGCGCTTTCGATCGTGTACTACAATGTGTATCAAGTGTATGAACAGCGGGTTTCCCTGCCGTTTTTTGAACTTCTTCCATTTTCTCCGTTCATGTGGCAGTTGAGCGCACTGTTGCTGGTGATCGGCGCCGGCATCGGCATTTGGGGAAGCGTTATGTCGGTGCGCAAGTTTTTGAAAGTGTAAAAAAAGATTCATAGGGAGAGGGGAAAGCGATGAAAAAGAAAAACATGATGGCGCTCGCCGTCGCCGCGGCGCTCGGCCTTGGCGTTCTGCCACCGGCGGCGAACGCCGTCAGCACTCGTGATATCGAACAAAAGCGAAGCGAAATCGACGCGCTTCGCTCGAAGCGGTCAGAGGTGCAAGAAAAGATCAGCGAGGCGCAAAAAAACATCGAAGCCCTTCAGTCGCAGCAAAAACAAGTCGCCAACGATATTGAAAAGCTGAACATTGCCATTGAGGAAACGAGCGGCAAAATCCGCAACGTCAGCGCAGATATTGACCAAACGGAGCAAGCCATTGACCAATTGAAACAAGAAATTGCCGAAATTCAAGAACGGATTGAAAAACGAAATGAAATTTTGAAAGAGCGGCTTCGTTCCTTGCAGGAAAACGGCGGGGCGATCAGCTACTTGGAAGTGCTGCTCGGCGCACAAAGCTTCAGCGACTTCATCGACCGGATGAGCGCCGTAACGACGATCATGGAAGCGGACCAACAAATCATCCGCGAGCAGGAAGCCGATAAAGCGTTAAAAGAGAAAAAGGAAGGCGAATTGACGGAGAAGCGGAACAAGCTGCAAGCGGATTTGCAAGAATTGAAGCAGCTGCAGGCCGAGCTGGCCGGCCAGCTGGAACAAAAAAATCGCCTGATGGCCGATTTGAAGCAAAAAGAGGAAGAAGAGCATGATCATAAGATGGCGCTCGAAGAAGAAAAAGAACTGATCGCCAAACAAGAAGCGGCCGTGAAAGAGCAGCTTGCCGAACTCGAACGGCAAAAACGGGCCGAAGAAGAAGCGAAACAGAGAGGACGTACATATGCTTCGCCAAACGGTGGAGGAGCGTCATCAGGAGAAGCGCCATCCGGCGGCAGCACGCCGCCTGTATCGAGCGGGGCGTTCACTCGCCCGGCCAATGGACCGATCACCTCGGGCTTTGGCTACCGGTTTGGCGGCACGGACTTCCATCCGGGGGTCGACATCGGCAAGCGAGCTCCCGTTGTGCCGGTTGTCGCTGCAGCGGACGGCATTGTGTTCCGCTCCTACTATTCTAGCAGCTACGGCAACGTCATTTTCATCAGTCATGTGATTAATGGGCAAACATATACGACCGTGTACGCCCATTTGGAAGCGCGTCTTGTTGGCGAAGGGCAGCACGTTCAAAAAGGGCAAGTGATCGGCTATATGGGCAATACAGGGAATTCGACCGGTCCGCATCTTCATTTTGAACTGCACCGCGGCGGCTGGAACGAGGCGAAAACGAATGCGGTCAATCCGCTTGACTATATTCCTTTCTAATTCCGAACCGTATGTGGCATTGCGCAACTTGTCTGTCTTTTGGCGGGACAAGTTGCGTATTTTTTTGATTCATTCGACATCATCGGACAGGGAATCTCCATCCCCCCTTCCAATCTGATTCCAACTGCATGATTGGTTGCTATCTCCAGCGTCCGTCTGTCTTCAAAGCCATGATGCGCGAATGCGAACAGCGCTTTTTGGCGCACGGAGAGATCACAGCTACTTACCATTGCCTATTGATCCGTATGACCCGCTGTTAAGGCGGGGATTTTTTATGGTTTTGGGCATTGCTTGGCCAATCATCAAGAGAATGGTTTTGCCGCATAACATTCTCCCACTTGACTCTGTACCTTAGTCTATCGTTTATAATGTTGAGCAAAGACGGGAACCCCCCGTCATCGCAAGGAGGGAGAACGATGGAAATGGTCAAAAATCGTTTTGGGCCGTGCTGACACTGCTCAGCTGCCCGTGTCATCTGGCGGTTATTCTGCCGTTGTTGGCCGGAACATCGGTCGGTGCGTATTTGATCCGACACCAAAGCCTTGCCATCGGCCTTTTTACGGTTTTGTTTTTCTTTTCGCTGATGATGATAGTTGCAAAGCGAAAGCCAATGCGATCAGGTGAAACGGAAAGCTGTGACCCAGAGAAAACGGGAAACGGCCATGGGGCGTGCTGTGCCCCCTTCCGAACGAATCATGAGGACGAGTGATATAGGTTTCGTGATCGAGGATCTGAACAAAATAGGAAAGAGACATTTGTTGATAAGGAGTGTTTTTTGCCATGAAAACATATCGAATGACCGTCCAAGGCATGACATGCGCCGGCTGTGAACAACATGTCGCCGCAGCGCTGAGCGCGATTGGGGCCAAGCTGATGGATGTCAGCTTCCGGCGCGGTGAAGTGGTATTCGCGCTGCCTGAGGGCACGGACGTTGACATGGCGAGACAAGCGGTCAAAAACGCCCATTACGAGCCGGGGGATATCGAGGAGATCACCGCGCCAGCCAGCCCTGTCATCGCTGGCGAGGGAGAGTATGACTACATCATCATCGGTTCCGGCGGGGCGGCGTTTTCCTCGGCGATCGAAGCGGTGAAATACGGGGCGAAAGTGGCGATGGTCGAGCGCGGCACGGTCGGGGGGACGTGCGTCAATATCGGCTGCGTGCCGTCGAAGACGCTGCTTCGGGCCGGAGAAATCTATGCGTTGACGCGAAATCATCCGTTTCTCGGCCTGCATACATCCGCTGGTCCGGTTGATTTGGCGCCGTTAGTGAAGCAAAAAAATGAACTGGTCGAGCAGCTTCGCCAAGCGAAATATGCGGACTTGATCGGAGAGTATGGGTTCGATTTCATCCAAGGGGAAGCCCGATTTGTTGGGCGCCAAACGATTGAAGTGAACGGCCAAACGCTGTCGGCGAAACGGTTTTTGATCGCGACAGGCGCTTCCCCGGCCGTGCCGGATATTCCGGGGCTTCATGATGTCGACTACTTGACCAGCACGACCTTGCTTGAACTGAAAAAAGTGCCGAAGCGGCTCGCGGTCATTGGCGCTGGCTACATCGGGATGGAGTTGGGACAGCTGTTCCATCATCTCGGCTCCGAGGTGACGTTGATGCAGCGAAGCCCGCGCCTGTTGAAAGAATATGAGCCGGAAATTTCCGAAGCGGTGACGCGGGCCCTCGCGGAACAAGGCATCCGCGTCATCACCGGCGCTTCGTTTGAACGGGTCGAACAAGACGGGAATACGAAAAAAGTGTATGTGAATGTAGACGGCCGCACCCGGGTCATCGAAGCGGACGAATTGCTCGTGGCTGCCGGGAGAACGCCGAATACGGCGGCGTTGAACTTGCCGGCAGCCGGCGTGGAAGTCGGGGAGCGCGGGGAAATTTTGATCGACGAATACACACGGACGACGAACCCGTCGATTTATGCGGCAGGCGATGTCACGCTCGGCCCGCAGTTCGTCTATGTCGCGGCCTATCAGGGAGCCGTTGCCGCGGCCAATGCCGTCGGCGGGCTGAACAAGCGCTGGGATACGGCCGTCGTTCCGGCGGTGACGTTCACCCATCCGGCCATCGCCACCGTCGGTTTGACCGAGCAGCGGGCGAAAGAAAACGGGTATGACGTGAAAACGTCCGTCCTGCCGCTTGAGGCGGTGCCGCGCGCCATCGTCAACCGGGAAACGACGGGGGTGTTTAAACTTGTCGCTGAGGCCCATACGGGCAAGCTGCTAGGCGCCCACATCGTCGCGGACAATGCCGGCGAGGTCATTTACGCCGCAGCGTTGGCGATTCAATTCGGATTAACGATCGACGACCTTCGCCGAACGTTGGCCCCGTATTTAACGATGGCGGAGGGGCTGAAGCTGGCGGCGCTTACGTTTGACCGAGACGTTTCGAAACTGTCGTGCTGCGCGGGATGAAGCCTTCGAACGGGGGCCGCCGTTTCGCGGAGTGTTACGAAGGGGTTGGAACCGATTGTTGTTGCGGTTGCGACTAAGCTTAATGGGGAGCGGTCCGTTTGGCGGAACGCCTCCTCAAGCATGGAAGAAATGCGGGCTAAACTTCAATATTGACTTGACCCTGTACTATAGTGCGGGGGTTATACTTTTTGATGAGGTGATTATGTGATACATTACCGCATCGGCGAGCTGGCAGAAAAATGCAATGTTAATAAAGAAACGATCCGGTATTACGAACGGAAGGGGCTTATTCCAGAAACGGAGCGGACAGAAGGCGGATATCGCCTGTATACGGAGGAAACGGTCAGGCGAATTCAGTTTATTAAGCGGCTGCAAGGGCTCGGATTCACCTTGGCGGAAATTGATAAACTGCTTGGCGTTGTCGATCGGGATCGCGATCGATGCAAAGACATGTACCGCTTTGTTACGCAAAAGATCGAGGAGATTCAAGCCAACATTCGCGATTTAAAGCGGATCGAAGCGATGCTCCAGCAGTTAAAGGAATGTTGCCCTCATGAAGACAATTTATATAACTGCCCGATTATTGACCTATTGCTGGAAGAACCCTCGGATGAGGGAAGGCATGGAGAATGAGAGACTGTTTACTTGCTAAAAGAAAGAGGAGATAGGCAACGGCTTTGTTATTGATCGGTTCGGGTGTTTATTTTACTATGGAATTTTAGCCGCAACAGTCCCGTGCGTCCTTCACTGGCAACGGGGGAAGAAAAAAGGACGATAAGGAAATAGGTGGTGGGAAGCTCCAACAAAAATACGGCTGCCCTCATTAGCCGGTTTCCCGGCCTTTCGGGCAGCTGCTTGTCTGCTTAGGACGCGATTATTCGCTGATGTTGCCATCATCGTCGCCTACATTACCGCCATCGTAGTCATCATCGTCTTGGTCGTGATTTTGATCATGACCGTCTTGATCATGGCCTTGGTCATCGTCATCTTGATCATCGCCGGGTTGCCCAGCATTTTCTCCTTTGTCCTCATCTTGCTTGACGGAAAGTTTCCGCGCCCGGCCGCTTCCGTATTTCCACTCGAGTTCAAGGCGGAACGGGGTATCAAGGGAAAAGAGAGTTTGGATTTTGGCGATTACTTCATCGTTTGACAGCGACGGTGATGCTTGCAAGTCGTTAATGAGCGACTGGACATCATTTGTTGTCACTTCACCCGTCTGGTCTTTAATGTGCAAATGGGAATGGCGTTCAGACCAATGATAGTCGATTTTAATCGTTTGGTTAGCCGCGGTTTTCATTTGTAGCTCAAGTTTTTGGACGACGTTAGCCAGTTGGGCTTTTCCTTTCTTCTCTGCTCCGTCCTTGACATGATCGTTGTCGCTGTCGGCATCTTCCGGTTTAGTGCCGAGCGCTACCTCGGCGCTGTTTGTCAGCCCATCGCGGTCGGTGTCTTCGTCCCCATCTAATATTTTATCTTTGTCCGTATCTGTTTTCGTCGGATTCAGACGGAGGTTGTATTCCACTCGGTTGGTTAAGCCGTCGCGGTCTTTGTCCTGGTTGGCGACGTTTTTCCCTAGACCGAGTTTGTACTTCAGTTCCCAATCATCCGGGATGCCGTCTTTGTTTTTATCGGCCCATTTTGGCTTGGATTGTTGTTTCCCCTTGGCTTCGGCTGTTGCCCACCCTGATGAAAACAGCAATGTAGCAACGAGGCACCCAACTAGCATTCGCTTCATGCTTTTCTTCTCCCTTCATCAATTATGGATTGAAGATACGTTCGGCAGCTGGCTGGCATAGCGTCTTTCGCCGTAGCCCCTGTAGCTTTGCGCCACGCTGTTTCCAACGCTTTGCCTTTTCGCCGTATCTCCTCGCAGGAGACTCGCAGGAGAAGATGCGGCGGTAATCTATCTTCACTATAAGTTGTCCTACGATCTGAGGTAAATCATCCATTTGTCCTATTTTTCATCCGTTCCAAAGTTGACTGGCAAAACGGTTTTTTATATAATAATCTCGAATTCGAGATTTTAGAACCAATCAAATTGATGTAGAACTTCATGCTGGCTAGCCCTCCAAGGAGGCCGGTGAGAAACGTCCATTTCCCCTAATATCGATGATTCTTGAGTGGAGGGAAGAGCAACATTTATATATAAGGCTTCTCCGTTTGAGAAGCGACATGATTGAACCGCATTTCCTGTTGAATCACGAGCATTCTAGAAGGCTGGTGAAAAACAACCGATTCGCTCGGTTTGTGAGAAATCGTAAGGAAGGAAGTTATGGTGTTGCAAGGTTTTTCAATTTGAGAAACACTGTTGGAGAGCAGCCTTTCCTCTTAAATCACCAACCTTCTAGATTTTTCATGATGCGCATCGTATATATCACATGACTATGATCGCTATGGCGATCGCCGTATCAAAGCAGCATGCTCTTGGTGCTCTATTTCGATAAATGAAGGAGAGGAACAAGATGATCCGCATCGACCGGGCGTCGTCCCGATATCATGCCGATTATGGCTGGCTGAAAACATACCATAGCTTTTCGTTTGGCGAGTATTACAGAAAAAGCCGGCTGAAAGCTCACGGTTTTCATCGTGGGATGAAAGACGGTGTTGCTCGGTAATCCCTTAATGGGATGGCTTAGAGCAACCATTTTTATTTTCAATTGTTGCGGTATAATAGCGAAACTGATACAATGAATAATATGAAACAAGAATATCGAACAACAAAAACAACTGTATCTCTTATCAATTATCATTTTGTTTTCTGTCCAAGGTATCGAAGGAAAGTGCTGGTAGGCAAAGTGGGAGAACGATTCAAGCAGTTAGTAGAAGAAATTTGCCGAGAGAATGATTGGATCATCCTTGCGATGGAAGTGATGCCTGATCATTGTCATTTGTTCTTGAATTGTCTCCCTTCTGATTCTCCATCAGACATTATGGCAAAAGTGAAAGGAGTGACTTCCCGACGATTAAGGGAAGAATTTCAACACTTGTCTCATCTGCAGAGTCTTTGGACACGCTCTTTCTTCGTTAGTACAGCAGGGAATGTATCAAGTGAAATCATCAAACGCTATGTGGAATCTCAAAAGAAAAGGGGGTGAATCCATGCCGACGATCACACTAAGGCTGGAACTGCACAAACCAACGAAAGTCAAACAGGAAATGTATGAACGGATGACAGAAGTGAACACAGAGTTTGCGAATTGGCTGTTGGATCATCCAGAACTGAATCAAGCGACGAGTAAAATTTTTAAAGAGTTTTCGTCACAACGATTTCCTTCTGCCATTGCCTGCCAGACCATTCGAGATGTAAAGTCTCAAAGGAAACATCAGAAGGCAAAGAAATTTCGCAAACAGTGGTGTTGCTTTAACAATCAAAATTGGAAAGTCGAACGAAAGGGAGAGTTCTACACTGTTTCGTTTCCCACCCTAGAGAAACGAGTGGGTGTCCCGGTTGTTACACGACCCTATCAGGAAGCATGGCTGAATCGGCTGCTCGATGGAACCGCCAAACAAGGGGCAGCCAAGCTCTACAAAAAGAAAAAGAAATGGTTTCTTGCATTGTCCATCACATTTGAGGAAGAGCCATGTAAAGGCGAAAAGATCATGGGTGTTGATTTAGGACTCCGCTATATTGCGGTGGCCAGTATAGGAACGAAATCGTTGTTTTTCAAAGGGAATCAATGCGCCTTCATTCGCAGACGATATGCGGCTCTGCGGCGCAAATTGCAAAAAGCCAAGAAACTTCGTGCGGTGCGAAAAATCGGAAACAAAGAATCCCGTTGGATGAAGGATGTCAACCACAAAATTAGCCGTCAAATTGTCAATTTTGCGCTCGCCAACGGTGTTGGCGTGATTCGCATGGAAGATTTGACGGGCATTCGAAAACGGGCAACATCCATGAAAGAAGCGGGGCGGAATCTTCATTCATGGGCGTTTCATCAGCTGCAAACGATGATTGCTTACAAAGCCGAAATGTCGGGCATTCGGGTCGAGTGGGTGAATCCGACCTACACAAGCCAAACTTGTCGTTGTGGCTATCGAGATAAAGGAAACAGAAACGGCATCCACTTCCAATGCCAAAAATGCGGATATACGATTCATGTCGATCTGAATGGCGCCATCAACATCGCCAAAGCGATTTCAGGTTGGAGCGCCTAACCTAGCGCACTGGTCACAGGTGCGCCGCCCATTGGGGTACATCCTAACCCGATGGGATGGGGTGATGGCACACCCCTGAACTTGGGCGTTGTCCGAACCCGAAAGGGATGAGGGCGTTAACGACCCAAGAATCCTACGCCTTTAGGCGTGTGGAGTGTCAAGATCCGAACAACATCCAGTTTGGCCCGCTAAGGGTGTTAAACGACGATTTCGTTGCGCCGCTCTCCGGTTTTGGCGCTCACCCGCACCGGGAGATGGAAATTGTGTCGATCGTGCTTAAAGGCTATTTGCAACATGAAGACAGCACCGGACATAAGGCGGTGACAACGTTCGGCGGCGTGCAGCGGATGTCGGCCGGGACCGGCATCGTCCATTCGGAAGTGAACCCGTCGGCGACGGAAGAGGTGAACTTTTTGCAACTTTGGTTTTTGCCGGAACAATACGGATTGCCGCCGTCGTACGAGCGGACCGAGTTTCCGGTCGACAAGATGAAAAACGCCTTGCTGCCGATTGTCACGAAACACCCGTCTTCCCCGGGGATCGCTCACATTCATCAAGATTTGACGATTTACCTTTCCGATTTGGAAACCGGACATGAGCTGACGTTTACCCAGCCGGAAGGGCGGAACATCTTTGTCTTTGTCATTGAGGGGGATTTGACGTTAAACGGCGAGGCCCATCTCGAGCGGCGCGATGCGGCTCGCATCACGGAAACGCCGGTTCTTCGCCTCTCAACGAACGAAGGATCGCGGTTGATGCTCATCGACTTGCCAAAAGAGGGGTGAAAGCGTTTCGTTTTTGTGCGGCTCATTGGTTTGGCTTCCATTCTAGATCGTGCCAAGAAGACGAATCAAGAAGAGGCATCGTTCGCCGCCAAGGGCGAGGGGTGCCTCTTTTTTCCGCTCTGTATGAGTTGAGAAATCAACAAGGAGCGTGTAAACTAGTAAAGGATAGACAACGCACTAGCATACTCGGTACAAGCCTAACATATGATGAAGATAAAGGCATGGCACGGCGTGAGGCGGTGCTTTTCCTTTTCCTTTTCATTTTTGTAGAAGCCGCCGGCGTTTAGGCGGAGAAGACAGAGGTGAAAGCGTAAATTTCTTTCACCGAAGGGGAAGCCCCCTTCTCCAGCCGCAGGCAAGCGGAGGGGAAGGTCAAGCATAGGGTGAGGAGGAAGCAACGTGAAAAAATCGACGACGGCCGCATTGATGGCCATATCGATGCTCATTGGGGCGGGGGGGACGTACGCTGGCCTCCAGCTGGCGGATCGCCCTGCAGAAGGCTCGCTTTCGACGATTGTTGCCAATGAACCATCCCAATCAGCGAATGAAAGCGAAGACATGAAAAAAATCCGCCAAGCTTATGAGCTCATTAAGAATCGGTACGTGGAGAAAGTGGATGAAGAAAAACTGACGGAAGGCGCCATTCAAGGGATGATCAACACGCTCGATGATCCGTATTCCGTCTACATGGATGCGGAAACGACGGAGCAGTTCAACGAATCGCTCGACTCGTCGTTTGAGGGGATCGGCGCCGAAGTGAGCATGATCGACGGCAAGGTGACGATCGTTGCTCCGATCAAAAACTCGCCGGCAGAAAAAGCGGGGCTGAAGCCGAACGACCAAATTTTGCGCGTCAACGGAGAAAGCCTGGAAGGGCTTGATTTATATGAAGCGGTATTGAAAATCCGCGGCAAAAAAGGAACAACGGTGGAGCTTGACATTTTGCGCCCCGGCGTCAAAAACGTGATGAAAGTCAAAGTCGTCCGCGACGAAATACCGATTCAGACGGTGTATGAGTCGATCAAAACGTACAACGGCAAAAAGGCGGGCTATTTGCAAATTACGTCGTTTTCGGAAAATACGGCCGCTGATTTTAAAAAGAAATTGGCGAAGCTTGAAGCCGAACATATTGATGGCTTGATCATCGATGTGCGCGGCAACCCGGGCGGCTATTTGCAAAGCGTTGAGGAAATTTTGAAACAGCTCATCCCGAAAGGAAAACCATACGTGCAAATTGAAGAACGCGATGGCGATCGGCAAAAGTTTTATTCCGATTTAACGGCGAAAAAACCATACCCGATCGTTGTGCTCATCGACAAAGGAAGCGCATCCGCGTCGGAAATTTTGGCGGGAGCGATGAAGGAAGCGGGCGGCTACAAGCTGGTCGGCGAGGCAACGTTCGGCAAAGGAACAGTGCAGCAGGCGATTCCGATGGGCGACGGCAGCAACATCAAATTGACGCTGTACAAATGGCTGACGCCGGACGGGCATTGGATTCATAAAAAAGGGATCAAGCCGGATGTCGCGGTGGCGCAGCCGGATTATTTCCACGTCGCTCCGCTTCATGTGGAAAAACCGCTTCGGTATGACATGAACGACGAGCAAATCGCCAATGCGCAAAAAATGCTCAAAGGGCTTGGCTTCAACCCGGGCCGCACGGACGGCTACTTCAGCAAAGAAACCGAACAAGCCGTCCAAGCGTTCCAAAAAGCGAATCAGCTGCCGGTTACCGGACGCATCGATGAGACGACGGCGGATGTGCTGCAAACAAAAATCATGGAAGCCGTCCGCGATCCGAAGCATGATGTGCAACTGAAAAAAGCGCTTGGCGTGTTGTTTCCGTCGTAAGCGAGCCGAGGACGATTGATATAAGAAAGGGGCTGACCCCATAGCCATCAAGTGAAGCCTTGGAGCGAGTAGCTCCAAGGCTTCACTTTTCATCTTTGGAGGCTGTGACCGTGAGAATATATAAAGATAGGCATGCCAAATACACCTTCCCTATAGAAGGTTTTTTTCATGGTATATGAGGCGGGAATTTCTTATGACACCGGCATGATGACCAAACTCTCGATAATGTCTAAAGCGCTCTTTTTTGTATAACGCCTTGATTTTTTTCCGTGTTGAGCGATGATGTCACACAGTTTTAAAAGGAGTTGGACAACTAACTCCTCAGAACACCATAAGGCTTGAAAGAAATCCATACCGAACTCCTTGATCATACTCATCGCCTTATATTCGCTCAATTCCTTTTTCTGTTTTCGATAGAGCCATTCCCGCATTTTAAACATGACAGTGGAGC
>NZ_MVKA01000040.1:0-24789 GCF_002042905.1 Geobacillus sp. LEMMY01 | reverse complement strand
TCATCCTCCTCCGCTCCCACAGCTTAMGCAGAATCTTAGCTTTGAAATGCGTCCATAGCAGACTGGATTGTTGCTGGATTATCTATCATCGCACTCCTTAGTTAGTTCACCCAATATTGACACTCCACACGCCTAAAGGGCGTGGGATTCTTGGGTCGTTCGCGTCCTCATCCATTTCTGGTTCGGACAACGCCCAAGTTCAGGGGTGTGCCATCACCCCGTCCCATCGGGTTAAGATGTACCCCGATGGGCGGCGCACCTGTGACCAGTGCACTAGGTTAGGCGGCGAAGCCCAAAATCGCTTTGGCGATGTTGATGGCGCCATTTAAGTCGGCGTGGAGGGTGTATCCGCATTTTTTACACTGAAAGTGGATGCCATTACGATTTCCCTTTTCCCGATGTCCACATTTACACGTTTGGCTCGTGTAGGTCGGCTTCACCCACTCGACCCGAATGCCCGCCATTTCGGCTTTATAGGCAATCATCATTTGCAGTTGATGAAACGCCCAAGAGTGAAGGCTTCGYCCCGCTTCTTTGGCCGATGYTGCCCGCTTTCGAATCCCYGTCAACTCTTCCATCCGAATCACGCCAACACCGTTGGCGAGGGCAAAACGGACGATTTGACGGCTGATTTTATGGTTTCGATCCTTCATCCAGCGGGACTCTTTACGGCCGATTTTGCGAACCATATGGAGCTTCTTCGCTTGGCCCAACGTTCGCCGCAAAGCCGCATATCGTCGGCGAATGAAAGCGCATTGGCTGCCCTTGAAAAACAACGATTTCGTTCCCACGCTGGCAACGGCGATATAGCGAAGCCCAAGGTCAACCCCCATCACCTTTGTTTCGTGTCGCGGCTCCACTTCAAATGTGATCGCGATAGCCAAGTACCATTTCTTTCTCTTTTTGTAGAGCTTGGCTGCCCCTTGTTTGGCGGTTCCATGAAGCAGCCGATTCAGCCATGCTTCTTGATAGGGGCGCGTGACCACTGGCACGCCAATTCGCTTCTCCAGTGTGGGGAATGAAACCGTGTAGAACTCTCCTTTCTTTTCAACCTTCACGTTTTGATTGTTAAAGCAACACCATAATGTTCGGAACTTCTTTGTTTTCTGGTTTTTCTTTTGAGACTTCACTTCTCGAATCGTCTGATTCGCGACGGCAGAAGGGAACCGCTGAGACGAAAACTCTTTAAAAATTTTGCTCGTCGCTTGATTCAGTTCTGGATGATTCAACAGCCAATTCGCAAACGCTGTATTCACTTCTGTCATCCGTTCGTACATGTCTTGTTTGACTTTCGTTGGGTTGTGCAGCTCCAGCCTTAGCGTGATCGTCGGCATGGATTCACCTCCTTGTGGCGATTACAGGATACCATTTTTTTCAGAATCATTCAATATTAAGAAAACGGCTCGCTTTCATGGAGCTGACCCAAAAGGCCGTCTGTCTTCAGGATAGGCACAAAATATAGTACAGAAGAAGCAGTCAGTGCGTATATATAGAGACGAAAGAGGGTGTCCCGATCCTTTTGGGACACCCTCCATAGCCATCAAGTTAAGAAAACAGGAATAAATATATGCCTCATTGGACCATCCTTTTGAAGACCTCATAATGTCTTAGAAAGGGTGGTTTTTTTGAAGACGTCCTTATCTCTCCAAGAAGAATGGCATTGTTTTTTAGACGGATTAAGAAGCGTGTTATCGTGCGAAGAACTTGAACATATGGCCCGAGATCATCAATTTATTCAACGAAAGGGGAAGTCACGCGCCCATGATTTCGTGGCACTTTGCACATTTCTCCAGGAAGGAGGCGGTCAAAAATCATTGGTGCAGCTTTGCAGTGCTCTAGCTCTCAAGCAAAACACCTCTCTGAGTGCGGAAGGGCTCAATCAACGGTTTAATGAAAAAGCGGTGAGTTTCCTCAAAGCGGTGTTTGAAAAACTGCTCATTCATCAGACTCAGGAGGCCCGTCGCTTATGTCCAAGACATTCGCTGTTTCTCCGGATTCGCATTCTCGATTCCACGTCGTTTCAACTGCCTCCTGAAATCCAGGGGATTTACGAGGGATGTACGGGGCCTGGGGTGAAAATTCAGCTAGAATATGAATGGCTAGAAGGGAAGGTTCTCCATGTGGACGTCGAAGATGCCCGTCATCACGACGCCGCCTACGGAGCGTCCCTTCTATCGACCATCCAAGAGGGAGACCTTTGTTTGAAAGACTTAGGCTATTTTTCGCTTGAGGGATTGCAAGCCATTCATGACGCCGGRGCCTTTTATATTTCACGGCTCAAACACAATGTAGGGATTTACCAAAAAGAAGGGGACCGATTTCGAAAATGGGAACCAGAGGATTTCCTTGCGGTGCTGCAACCGGGAGAAACCATGGAACTGGAACATGCGTATGTCAGTGGAAAGAAAGTTCATCAACCGCGGCTYATTGTGTATCGGCTGACAGAAGAACAGGAGCGACAGAAGGAAGGACAATGGAAACAGAAGGCGAAACAAAAAGGGGCCGCGTACGTGACGCGACGCCCCCACCCAATATATGTATATATCACCAATATTCCAGCGATTTATACCTCTTTGCACGAAATTCATACGCTGTATTCTCTTCGCTGGCAGATTGAGGTGGTATTTAAGACATGGAAATCCCTGTTTCACATTCATCGATTCAAACCGATGAAAGGGGCTCGCTTTCAGTGCCACCTGTATGGAACATTGATTGCCTTATTGATCAGCTCCACTGTCATGTTTAAAATGCGGGAATGGCTCTATCGAAAACAGAAAAAGGAATTGAGCGAATCCAATTCAGTTGAGAAACACACCGCAGAGCCATCCTAATCTCGTGGATTACCTCCTCTTTTTAATGACAGCTGTATAGTAGCTAGATCAATGACAATGAGTTAAACCTGCTGGATTCCTAGTTAAGAAAGTTGGGTTCCGTGGTCATTGCGGAGTCGCAAAGGGATGTGGAAACAAGTTGCGTTTTCAGCAGATCATCACAATTGATTATGATGTGAGAAAGTTGAACTCAAATGGCAATAAAACTCGTGAACTACCGTTCGAACCTTAGAAAGACGGATTGAAAGAAGAAGCGAAACACTCCAGCTTGCAAGGACGGCCACTGCCAACGCCAGCCACTCGCCCTTGCTTTTCGCCTTCCCTACTTTCCAATCCATGGATTCTTTAATATTGTTATCATAACAAAACTGAATTTACCAAATCAACTGTATTTTCCGCAATGGGACAGATTTTTTTCAATGTTCCCCTTTTTGCCAACACCGGCGACTCGATTCGCTTGTTTTATGAGACAAAGGCCAACAACATCACAGCCGAATATACGTGGGACGCACCGGGCCGCCCGCTCCCCCTGATCAGCGAAAGATTGTGGAAGGTTTGGGCATGGACGAAAGCATTGACATTGAATGTCACAAGGAGGGAAGAGCGATGGCCAAAAAAGAGCTGTCATCGCTCGTTGTGCTGGTCAAAAAGTTACTAAAAAAGCCTTTGTGACGCGGTTAAGACGCGAAATGCCGGTTCAATACCGCCGGCTGACATCCACCACATTGTCAAGCGGCTCCCCGGTTTCGATGCGGCGGAGCGTGTCTAAAACGCTATGGGCGGCGGCATCCGCTGATGTCAGCGCCGCGATATGCGGGGTGATGATGACATTCGGATGAACCCAAAGCGGCGAGTGCGGCGGCAACGGCTCTTCTTCGAACACATCGAGCACCGCTAGGCGGACATTTCGGTTTTCCAGCGCGCCGACAAGCGCCGTCTCATCAACCGTCGCCCCACGCCCAACATTGATAAAGCCCGCATTGTGCAAGCAGGCAAAAAACGTCTCGTCAAAGAGATGATGCGTTTCCTCTGTCAGCGGAAGGACAGCGATCACCCAATCGGCGCGAGCAAGCGCTTCACCCGCCTCTTCATGGCGGTAAACAGCCGAAAACGGCGGCGTTTCTCGGCCGCTTCGCGATACGCCGATCGGCGAAACGCCGAACAGACGAAGCGTTTCCGCGATGCGCCGGCCGATCTCACCCGTCCCATAAATGACAATCCGCTGTTCACCAAGCCGTTTCGGAGCGAGCGGCTTCCACTGCCGCTGTTCTTGATACCATGCATAAACGTCATGGCATTGGGCGTCGCGCAGCAAATAGCTCAAACAATATTCGCTGACCTGCTCGCTGAACGGGCCGATCGTCCGCGTCAGCAGCACGTCCGGCTTCCATTCCCGTTTCCACAAAAACGCGTCAACGCCAGCGCCGAGCGAATGCACCCAACGGAGCGATGCAAGCGAAAACGGCCCGGCCGGACGAAAGCCAACATACGCGTCCGCCCAAGCGAAATCATCCGCCTTCAGTTCGGCCTCAGCGACAAAGCGAAACTCTTTATCCGGCCGCTTGTCCGGAAGAAGGGCGGCAAGCTCGGCATAAAGCCTTCCCGTCACGAGAATGCGTTGGATGTTCATGGCATCACACCACCCCCAACCGCTCAAATAAGCGTCCCTTCTTCACGCTCGGCCTTTTTATTCGTGATATAGCCGGCAGACACGACAAAAATCGTCACACCGGCGGCAACCGCGTAGACGAACGGGCCATACGACAAGTGAAGCCAATGCAGCACCCCTTCATCCCCCGCCATCATCTTTCCGGCCGTCCACGCCAAAATGCCCGAACCAACGTACGCAATCCAACGATGTTTTTCCATGATGTGGACGATCGCTTTCGATCCGAACACCATGATCGGAATGCTGATCGCTACCCCGAGCGCCAGCATGCCAAGATGCCCTTCCGCCGCACCAGCGACGGCGACGACATTGTCCAAGCTCATGACCGCATCGGCGATCATAATCGTCATAATCGCCTTCAACAACCGGTCTGCCGATCTTACGTTTGCTTCCTCTTCCCGCTCAACGAGCACTTTATAGGCGATCCATACGAGCAGCAAGCCGCCCGCAAAGTGAATAAACGGGATTTGGAGCAAAAAGACGATGACAACCGCAAACAAAATGCGCAGCAGCACCGCCCCCGCCGTTCCCCAAACGATCGCTTTGTTTCGCTGGTCTTTCGGCAGCCGGCGCGTCGCCATGGCAATGACGACCGCATTATCGCCCGACAAAATGATATCAATCGCAATAATCTTCCATAACGCCAACAGCGCCGCGGCAGAAATCGTCAATGGCATGCCCACCCTTTCCCCTTGTCTCTCTTCTTCATCTTACTGCAAATTCGATTGGGGGACAACTATGGAATAGACTGTCCATGCTCTCGTCCTAACCAATATGAGGAACGTTCACTGCACCGTCCGAACTCCGTAGAAAACGTTAAGGAAGCAAACCATCTTCACTGATGACTGCTTCCCTATCTCTATATACATGCTCATTGAAAAATGAACATTTGCCTTCTCCTTCAACTAACTTCCTCCCCCCATGGCTCAGCTTGTAGATTGAGCCCACAGGATCTTTGAAGGAAGTGCTGCAGCGCTTAGGGTGTGCAGGATAACGGAGAGGTTAACTCTTCATGTTGCATGTATACAGCGAAACGATCAAGGTCTATATAACTACCATTTTTTCAAACACCTATCCTTGAACGCTCTCCACCTACGCCCATCATGCTTTGCCCTTCTCTAAGCTTTCGTTTCATCGCGGAGGAAGTGATGTTTTGCCCTTTCGCTCAACCACGCCGCCACCGCTTCAATGTCATCGGAAAAGACGCGGTCAGCTGTAATGGAGGAAACAATGCGGCGCGCCTCGTGGTAAAACTGCCTCGTTGACGGGGCCATTCGCTCGATGCCGCGCGCTTCGACAGCCTGCAAAGCGCAAATGAGCTCAATCACCAGCACTTTTCTTGCGTTTTGCACGATCATGTACGCATGGCGGGCGGCGGTCGTTCCCATGCTGACGTGATCCTCTTGGTTCGCTGAAGACGGAATCGAATCGACGCTGGCTGGGTGAGCGAGCGTCTTGTTTTCCGACACGAGCGAAGCGGCGACATATTGCATAATCATCGCCCCAGACTGCAAGCCGGGCTGTGGGCTTAAAAACGGCGGCAAGCCTTCGCTAAGCTGCGGATTGACAAGCCGTTCGATGCGGCGTTCGCTGATGTTGGCCAGCTCCGCCACCGCAATTTTCAACAAATCCATGGCGATCGCAACGGGCTGGCCGTGAAAGTTGCCGCCAGAGAGCACCGTCCCGTCCGTAAAAATAAGCGGATTGTCCGTAGCAGCGTTCATTTCGATTTCAAGCGTTTCCTTCACATAACGAAGCGCCCTAAGCGACGCTCCGTGTACTTGCGGGAGGCAGCGGATGGAGTAGGCGTCTTGCACGCGCCGCTCCCCTTGCCTTGTTGTGAGTTGGCTGCCATCTAAATAGCGGCGCAGCCGTTCCGCCACCTCCGCCTGCTCCTGAAACCCGCGGACTGCGTGGATGCGGGCGTCAAACGCGTCCACAATGCCATAAAGCGCCTCAATCGTCAGCGCCGCGATCCGTTCACTGTCATACACCAGTTGTTCCGCCTCTAAGTAAGCAAGGGCTCCGACGGCCGTCATCACCTGCGTTCCGTTAATAAGCGCCAGCCCTTCTTTTTCCTGAAGGGAAAGCGGTGAAATCCCCGCTTGTGAAAGCGCTTGGGCGGCAGGCATCCGCCGCCCTTCGTACATCGCCTCCCCCTCACCGGCAAGCGCCAGCGCCAAATGGGCAAGCGGCGCTAAATCGCCGCTGGCGCCAAGGGAACCTTGCTGCGGCACGATCGGATGGATGCCGGCGTTCAAAAACGCGAGCAGCTGCTCAATCACCGCCGGCCGCACGCCGGAATACCCTTTCAACAACGCATTCGCCCGCAAAAGAAGCATCGCCCGCACAACATCTTCGGCAAATGGCTCGCCGACGGCACAGGCGTGCGAGCGGAGAAGGTTGATTTGCAACTGCTCAAGATCGCTTCCGCCAATGCGCACATCGGCGAGTTTGCCAAAGCCCGTATTCACGCCATAGATCGTCCGTCCACTGGAAATCGCTTGTTCCACTGCCGCGCGGCTTTTCTCGACAGCCCTCATGCTTTCCTCAGCGGCCTCCACCCGCTCCCGCTCATAGACAACACGTCTTACCTCATCGATCGTCAATGTATGCCCAGTCAATACGATCATCATTCCATCTCCCTTCGTTTGTTTTCCCAATCGAACGCCTGGGCAAACAAAAAAGGAGGCGCCCTGCCATATGGCAGCGTTCGCCTCCTCATGACTCATCGCTCTAGGCACTTACCGTCTTATATATGATTGATTCCGAGCCCGGCCGCCTCGTGCTCGAGCCCGCGCACCGGAGCGCCGATCGTCCCGTACAACGCAACGGCGATCCATTCCCCTTCGTTCGGTTGTTCATACGGCATACCGCGCACCACGGCGAAACGAAGGCCAGCGGTTCTCAACAAATCTCCCAGCTCTACCTGCCCTCTCGTCACGCCATGCACTGCCTCTAAAATCGCATGGTATAAGGCGTGCATCTCACGGTACAAGCCACCGTCAACCACTCCATGCCGTTTCGCCGCCGTCTCAATCGCCGCGACGATTTTTTGCGGCTCCATCGCCCCGACCCGCCCTTGACAATAGCGCCAGGCGAGCGCCTCGAGCTGGTTGAGGACCGGGTCTTCCTCTCCTTCGTCAAGCATCGCCAGCAACAATGCCAGCCGGCCGATGCGCGCTTGTCGTGTTTCCATTGCTTCTACACACCTATTGATCTTTTTTTCTATTGTATGATGACAATGAAAGCGATGTCAATTATGAATTTCCATTTTTTAGTACATTAAAACATTAACAGGCTGAACGATCGCCCTTTATGTTTCTGGATGGAAAATAGTTAGAAACATCCGCCTCGTGGCGAACTATGGACGAATCCATCTTCTCTTTATTAACATGATCAATCCTGGTTTCCATTTTTTTGATTATATGATATCATATAAATATCAAACTGACATTGTTAGGGGGATAGGTATGAGAGAACAAGAAGCATGGCGTATGGATGGATTTATCGGCATCGGATGTATGGCCCTTTTCGTTATTGCTGGTTTTGTCAGCCTCATTCAAGTGCAGCTCTTATTGGCCGTTTTCTGCTTCGTTCTTGCCGTCCTCTTGGCGACTGGCATCACGATCGTTCAGCCGAATCAAGCGAAAGTGCTCACCTTTTTCGGCCGCTATTTCGGCACGATTCGCGACAGCGGGCTGTTTTTCACCGTGCCGCTCACCGTTCGAAAGAAAGTTTCGCTGCGCGTGCGCAACTTCACGAGCAACAAGTTGAAAGTGAACGATGTTCAAGGCAATCCAATTGAAATTGCCGCCGTCGTCGTCTTTCGCGTCATTGATTCAGCCAAGGCGGTGTTTGACGTTGATGATTACGAACAGTTTGTCGAAATTCAAAGCGAAGCGGCCATCCGCCATGTGGCGACGAAATATCCATACGATACGTTTGAGGATGATAACGAAATCACGTTGCGCGGCAACGCGGATGTCATTTCCGATGTGCTTGCCGCGGAACTGCAAGAGCGGCTGCGCGTCGCCGGGGTCGAAGTGATCGAAGCGCGCCTCACCCACTTGGCCTACTCGCCGGAAATTGCGGGCGCCATGTTGCAGCGCCAACAAGCAGCCGCCATTTTGGCCGCCCGGAAAAAAATCGTGGAAGGCGCCGTCTCCATGGCGCAAATGGCGATTGAACAGCTTGACAAAGAAAATATTTTAGAGTTAGATGATGAACGGAAGGCCGCAATGGTGAACAACTTGATGGTCGCGATCGTCTCCGAGCGCACCACCCAGCCGGTCATCAACGCCGGCAGTCTATATTAACGGTTGTGGAGTGCGATGGCAAAGAAAAAACAATTTCCCCTGCGCATTGACCATGAATTATATGCCGCGCTCGAACAATGGGCGCAAGATGAATTCCGCAGCGTCAATGCCCATATCGAGTTTTTGCTGCGGGAGGCAGCGAAGCGGGCCGGACGGCTCGGAAAAGGAAAAACAGATCAAAAACAAGGAAGCTAGCCGATGACGGCTGGCTTCTTTCCTTTTTCAGTCATGGTCATTTGTTACAGAAATATAATGATAGCAGAGCCTTTTTCAAAAAGGGGGACGAACCGATGCCGCATCCGCTGCCGCCGCTTACGGCCATTGCGAAAGTTGATGCATCATCCCACCGCGCTTTCAACAGCTCGGCCATCTTTGGCGTAACGGGCAGTGTCAAAAGTTCTATAGAAAACTCCACTGTGCATCGCAGGGGATCCTCGAAGACGGATTCACCCTTGACCAACACCCGCCAAAGGTGCGAAAGGGACGTCAAGGGCGACGAAAACAAAAAAGGAGGCAATAGGAAAGCCATCCTTAGTACTTTCCAAATTTAACCTTTTCGCAACGCATAAGGAGGATCGGCATGGAAAGCTACTTTCCAGTGCTTGAGACCATCGCCGTCACACCGTGCGATGGCGTGCTCGCCATCATCATCGAGGTGGAAGGCTCGGCATACCAAAAAGAAGGGACGTACATGTGGATCGGCGCCGATAGTGGGACGGTCGGCCTGCTTAGCGGCGGCTGCCTCGAAGAAGCGGTGGCGGCCTACGCGCGTGACGTATTGGCCAGCCGCCAGGCAGCCGCCGTCTCGTTTGATTTGCGGACCGAGGACGATTTGTCGTGGGGGCAGGGTGCTGGCTGCAACGGCCTCATCCATGTTTGGCTTGAGCCGGTGACGGGGGACACAAAACCGGTCTGGCTGGCGCTCAAACGCTGCCTTGAACACGGCGAGCATGTTCTGATGGCACGCAGCCTCTCAAACCGAAACGAACCGCCGTTTTTCCAAAGCGAAACCGGAGAGCGCTTTGGCAGCGGCCGGATGCCGAGACCGGAATGGAGTGAATGGCTTCGCGATGCGCCGCTTTTCAGGGGATGGAATGGATGGTATAAGGCAGATGGGGAGGCGTTTTACGTTCAGCACTTTTGGCCAAAGCCGCGCCTTGTCATCTTCGGCGCCGGACCGGACGCGCCGCCGCTCGTCTCAGCAGCCAAAGCGGCGGGATTTTCCGTTACCGTGAGCGATTGGCGCCCAGCGTTTTGCCACCCATCCCACGTGCCGGACGCCGACGCCTTAGTCATTGGCTTTCCGCATGAAACCGTTCCGCGGCTTCACCTGAATGAGCGCGACTTTGTCATCATCATGACCCATCAGTTTGAACGCGACCGCGAACTCGTTTCCTTGTTAGCCGACATGCCACTCGCTTATCTCGGTGTGCTCGGTCCGCGGCGGCGCACTGACCGCCTCTTTCCTTCCGGCTCGACGCCTCCATTTGTCCGTTCGCCGGTAGGGCTTTCCATCGGCGCACGCGGTCCGTATGAGATCGCCGTTAGCATCACCGCCGAATTGATCAGCGTCCTTCGCGGGCGATCAACGGAGAGAGTATCATGAATTGCCCAACCATCGCTGGCATTTATTTGGCTGCTGGAGAAAGCCGGCGGATGGGAACGGATAAACGCGCTTTGCCTTGGGGAGAAAGCACGCTTGGCGCCGCCGGCCTTCAGGCCGCGCTCCGTTCGCGCCTCACTCCCATCATCGTCGTCGTGCCGCCGGCTGACCCACTCGTTTGGCTTCCCACCGAGCTTCGGGATCATGAAAAATGCCGCTTCGTCCGCTGTGTTGACCATCGCCGCGGACAGGCGCACTCGCTTGCCTGCGGCCTGCAGAAAGCGCTCGCTAGCGGGGCGGACGCCGCTGTCGTATTGTTGGCCGACCAACCGTTTGTCACTGCGGACGTAATCAATGCGCTTGCCGACCTTTACCGCCGCCACCGCCCTGATTACGTCGCCTTCGCCTGCTTCGGCACGCCGATGCCCCCAGTCATTTTTGGAAAACAAATGTTTCCTGCCTTGCTTGCTCTAAGGGGCGATGCAGGCGGGCGCACGCTGTTTCACCATCCCCGTTGGCGCGGCCTCTTGTATGAAGGCGATGAAACGATCGGCATCGACATTGACACGAAAGATGATTATAAGCATGCCGTCATGGATCGAGAAGAAAAGGAGGGACGCCCCCGTGGCCGTCGGTAAAAGCATCATCCGCAAAGAGGCGTGGGATAAAGTGACCGGCCGGGCGAAATATACGAACGATTTCAAAGAACAGGGGATGCTTCATGCCGCCCTGGTGACAAGCCCATACGCCCATGCGCGCATCCTCTCACTGGATGCACGCCGCGCGCTCGCCGCCCCCGGTGTCCATGCTGTTGTGACCGGCGAAGGGCTTCCACTCACCGGTGAAGACATGCGCGATCGCCCGCCGATCGCCGTCGACAAAGTGCGCTACTATGGCGAAGTCGTCGCCGTCGTCGTCGCCGATACGCTCGCGCAAGCCGAACAAGCGGCCCGCCTCGTCCGCGTCGTTTACGAACCGCTTCCAGCCGTCGGTTCGCCGAGTGAGGCGTTGAAAGAAGGCGCTCCATTACTGCATGAACATCTCGACCGCTATGAAAAAAACAAAACGACTCATCCTGAGCCCGGAACAAATGTCGCCCACCGGACGAAAATCCGAAAAGGCAACATCGAACAAGGGTTTGCTGAAAGTGACGTCATCGTCGAAACGAGCGTATCGTTCGCCCCTTCCGACCATATCGCGATGGAAACACGCTGCGCCACGGCGGAAATTTGGCCGGACGGCACGATCCATATTTCCGCCTCCTCACAGTCACCGTTTATGATCAAGAAGTTGCTTCATACGTATTTTGGCGAAGAAACCGGCAAAATCATCGTCCATACGCCGCTTGTCGGCGGCGCCTACGGAGGAAAAGCGCCCGTCCAGCTTGAGCTGCTCGCCTACCTTGCCTCCAAAGCGGTCGGCGGCCGAAAAGTAAGCGTCTGGAACAGCCGTGAGCATGACATGATCACTTCGCCCGTCCATATCGGTTTGGAGGCAACCGTCAAAATCGGCGCGACAAAAGAGGGCTTGTTCAAGGCCATGGAAATCTTATTTCTATTTGACGGCGGGGCTTATTCCGACAAGGCGATCGATGTCAGCCGCGCCGCGGCCGTCGATTGCACCGGCCCGTACCATGTCGAAAACGTCTTTTGTGATTCATTGTGCGTCTACACGAATCGCCCATACGCGACGCCGTTCCGCAGTTTTGGCCATTGCGAACAGGCATTTGCCGTGGAGCGGGCCATCGATGAATTGGCACGAACGCTTCAACTTGACCCATGGGAGGTGCGGCGCAAAAATGCCATCCTCCCGGGGCATACGACCCCAACGCAAGTGCGGCTCACCAAAAGCAACGTCGGCAACATGCCAGCCTGCCTCGACCGGCTGCGCGAGCTGATGCGTTGGGACGAGTGGCAGCGCGTGGAATTGGACGCCTATACGGTAAGAGCAAAGGGAATCAGCGGCGGCTGGAAAACATCGACGATCGACACAGATGCCAGCTCGGGCGTCATCTTAACGTTCAACTCCGACGGCAGCGTCAACGTCATCTCCGGCGTTGTCGAAATCGGAACCGGAACGAAAACGGTGCTCGCGCAAATCGTCGCCGAACGACTGAAGATGGACGTGGATGATGTTCATGTCAAAATGGATATTGATACGCAAACAACACCAGAACATTGGAAAACAGTCGCCAGCCGCGGGACGTTTATGGCCGGACGTGCGGCGCTTGCCGCTGCCGATGACGCCATCCGTCAGTTAAAAGACATCGCCGCCTGCGTCTTGCGGGCCTCGCCGGACGATTTGGAAGTCGGTTTCGGGCGCGTCTTTTTGCGCGATGACCCGGCCATCTTTCTTCCGATCAAAGACATCGCCTATGGCTACAAGTTTCCGAACGGCAACGCCATCGGCGGGCAAGTGATCGGGCGCGGCCACTACATTTTGCGCCACTTGACCCCGCTTGACCCAGAGACCGGCGCCGGCAAACCGGGCCCGGAATGGGGTGTATGTGCGGAAGGAGTGGAAATTGAGTTCAACCGCCGCGACTACACGTATCGCATTGTCAAAGCTTATGCGGTCATTGACGCCGGCAAAGTGCTCAACCCAAAGGCAGCGCTTGGCCAGGCGATGGGGGCGATGAGCATGGGGCTAAGCTTTGCCAGCCGCGAAGGGTTTCTTTTTGACAAAGAACAACGCGTCTTAAACCCGCAGCTGCGCACATACCGGCCGATCCGCTTCGGCGAACATCCAGAGTACATCGTTGAGTTTGTCGAAACTCCGCAAATCGATGCCCCATACGGTGCTCGCGGCATCGGCGAACATGGCTTGATCGGCATGCCCGCCGCCTTGGCAAACGCCTTGTCGCTCGCTGCCGGCGTGCCGCTCAATGAACTGCCGCTTGTGCCTGAACTCATTTGGCGGAAACAGAAAGGAGACTCCTATGGTTCCGTTTGACTTTGCCTACTACCGGCCTCAATCGATCGCCGAAGCGACAGCGCTGTTTACGGCGCTCGAGCGGGACGGAAAACGACCGCTCTACTACGGCGGCGGCACGGAGATCATCACGTTGTCTCGTTTGAACCTTGTCCGCACCGCCGCCGTCATTGATATAAAAGCGATCCCTGAATGTCGGACACTTGATGTCGGCAATGATTCTCTCGTGCTCGGAGCAGCGCTCTCGCTCACTGAACTTGAGGAAGCAAACCTGTTCCCATTACTAACAAAGGCGGCGAGAGAAGTGGCCGACCGGACAGCGCGCAACCAAATTACGCTCGGCGGCAACATCTGCGGGCAAATTTTTTACCGTGAGACCGCACTGCCGCTATTCGTCGCCGAGGCGGATGTCATCATCGCCGGACCATACGGCATTCGGCAATGCCGCTTCAACGATTGGTTCCATCAACAGTTGCAGCTCGGCCGCGGTGAATTTGTCGTCCAGTTCAAGGTTGATCGTGCCGCCACCGCCCTGCCCCACTTTCACCGCAAGCGCCGCAAGCAAGGGGAAGTCGGCTACCCGCTTGTGACGATTGCAGCGCTGAAAAAAGACGGGACGGTTCGCGTTGCCCTAAGCGGCGTCTGTCCGTTCCCGTTCCGCTCCGCTGAAGTCGAGGCGCATGTAAATGACCGGAGCCGCCCAGTTGGTGAACGAATCCAAGCAGCGGTTGACGCCTTCCCGCGCCCGATTTTGCACGATATTGAAGGCTCGGCGGACTACCGGCTGTTCGTGGCCGCCCAGCTGCTTGAAGATATGCTTCGTGAGCTCGGAGACGGAGAAACCGTCTAAACAGGAGGTGAGCATGCGGACATGGAGGAAACGACAAAGCGGGAGCTTGTGCTGCACGTTAATGGAGAACGAAGATCGATCGTCGCTCGCCAAGCCGAAACGCTGCTGTTTGTTTTGCGCGATGGGCTGGGGCTGACCGGGGCCAAGCCAGGCTGTTTGAACGGCGACTGCGGCGCCTGCACCGTCTTAGTCGACGGCACGCCAATCAAATCGTGCATGATGCTCGCTATTGAGACAGTCGGCAAAGAAATCACCACGATCGAAGGGCTTGATGATGCCCCCATTCAGCACGCCTTCGTCCGCCACTTCTCCTTTCAGTGCGGCTATTGCACTCCTGGATTCATTATGAACGCCCACGCACTCATCGAGCGGCACCCAAACGCCGATGAGGCGGCGATTCAAGAATGGCTGGAGTCGAATATTTGCCGCTGCACAAGCTATCAAGAAATTGAAGCGGCGGTCAAAGAAGTGCTCGAAGCCAAAAAAGCAGCACCAACAGATCCTTGACGAGCAATGGATATCCCGAACCCAATCGGGATATTCTTTTTTTGATGCGGTATACATATTGTGTTTTTCTTCCATTCTAAATACCTATTGACAAAAATATAACGTTAACGTTAATGTTATGTTTGTAAAACAGATCGTTCACCGTGATCACGGGAAAGCGAGGGGCCCAGATGGAACGATTCAAAATCGATGACGTCGCCAGAGCGACCGGTTTGACGAAGCGGACGATCCGCTATTACGAAGAAATCGGTTTGATCAAGCCGCCGGCGCGCAGCGAAGGCGGCACGCGCCTTTATACAGCCGAGGACATCGAACGGCTGAAAAACATCGTTGCCGCGCGCGAGGTGCTCGGCTTTTCCTTGCAGGAGCTGCAACATTTTTTGGCGCTGAAAGAAAAAATTGAGGCGCATCGGACGGAATACCGACATGCCGCCGCTGGCAGCGAAAAATGGCGCGAACTGGAACAAATCGGCGCTGGGTTGCGTCGGCAAATCGCCATGCTTGAAGAGAAAATGAAGAAAATGACCATGCTTAAGCAAGAGCTGGAACAAATGGCAGAGCGGGTAGACGCCATCTTGCAAGAGAGGAGAGAGGAATAGTGGAGGAAGGAAAACAAACGAGGGCGCGATGGATCACCGTCGCCGCCGCCTTCTTGGCGTTTATGGGCATCGGGGTTGTCGACCCAATTTTGCCCGTCATCGCTGAAAGCATCGGCGCCACCCATTGGCAAGTAGAGATGTTGTTTACCGCCTACATTTTTACGATGGCTGTCATGATGATCCCGGTCGGCCTTGTCGTCAGCCGCGTCGGTGATAAACGAATGATGGTCATCGGGCTTGGCCTCGTCACGATTTTCTCGTTATTATGCGGATTTGCCCGTGACATTCCCCAACTGTCGATCTTCCGCGCCGGCTGGGGATTGGGCAACGCCACGTTTTTTGCCACCGCGATGACGCTGTTGATGGCGTTGACGCCGAAAGCAAGCACAGCGGTCGGCCTGTATGAAGCGGCGATCGGTCTCGGCATGGCCGGCGGCCCGCTCGTAGGCGGACTGCTCGGCCAACATTCGTGGCGCTATCCGTTTCTTGGCACGAGCGTGCTCATTTTCATCGCCTTTTTGCTTGTGGCCTGCTTCGTCTACGATCCGAACAAAGGAAAAACAAAAAAAGCGGCCGGATTGCAAGAAATGCGCCGCTTGCTTACTTTTCCGCCGTTTGTCAAAGGCGCGGTCGGCGGAATGCTGTACTATTACGGCTTTTTCGTCGTCTTGGCGTACTCTCCTTTGATCATCAAGCTATCGGCCATGCAAATCGGATTTGTCTTTTTCGTTTGGGGGCTCTGCCTTGCCTACGGATCGGCGGTGTTGGCCCATCGGCTTGAAGAAAAATACGAACCGAAACAAATTTTGCCATACAGTCTGCTATTGTTCGCCATCTTGCTTCTCCTTCTAGTCGTTTCCGAGCCGACATGGCTGATGGTCGCCCTCATTATTTTGTCCGGGTTGATCTCCGGACTCAACAACGCTTTGTTTACAAGCTATGTGATGGAAACATCGCCGTATGAGCGCGGGATAACGTCCGGCACGTACAACTTCGTCCGCTGGCTCGGGGCGGCCGTCGCTCCGGTGCTGTCCGGCGTCATCGGCCATGCCATTTCCGCGAAAGCGCCGTTTATGGTGGCCATGGCGCTGGCGTTCATTTCCTTCCTGTTCCTTGCCTGGCGCAAGCGGGAGACTTCGGCAACCAAAACGGCGCAACCGTGAAAAGCAGGCGACAACGGCAGTTTCGCGTCCAAAATCGGAAAACGCCCGTCTCCGTCTGGAACGGGCGTTGTTCACAACTCGCTTTCCGGCCGCGGCAATTTTGAGCATGCTGCGGTGGCGTTGTCTGCTCCGCACGCAACGGCGAGACATTGCCCTTTTTCACGAAACTGCTTCCATCCTCCTGCTTATGGCACCGCCTTTTCAGCCATGAACCGTCCGCTTCTCGCTGATGATGACGCCGCGTTTTTTCATCTCGTCCATATACACATCCCCCGGAACGATTTGCTCTGGCGGATAGACGCCGCGCTTTGTGATCACCCCGCGGCCGATGAGCTGAGCGACAGCGGAAATTGTGTAAGCCGTCGTGCGCGCCATCGCCGTCACCTTGTTTTCGCGGTCATTGAACGTGACGGTTTCGTATTCAAGCACCGTTTCCTTTCCATCTTTCCGACCGCCGACGATGACCCGAAGCAACACCACATCATCTTTTCCTTTCAAATCAAGCAGCGGCTTCAGGACGGAAAGCAGCACATCACGCGGCTTGACTCTGCATCCATTGATCTCAACTTCCACATCGTTGCGCGTCAAGTTCAAATCGACAAGCAGCTTGCATTTTTCCGCATGGCCGCGGTAGCGGATCGTTTTGTACTCAAGCCGTTTCAAGTTCGGAAACGAACGCGAGAGCGTCGACGTCCCGCCTGAGGTGTGAAACGCTTCAAGCGGCCCGAACCGGTCGAAATAAATCGGCTCGACTTCCGAAAGGGACGGCACTTCTTGTTTTTGGCCGTTGCGGATGATCAAGGCCGGATCGGTGTAATGGTCAAGCAGCCCCTCAAGCGAAAACACATGGTTGTACTCCAGCGGCGGTTCGGGGCGGACGGGAATGCCGCCAACATACAGCAAAATGGATTCTACCTCATCGAGTTGGCTCGCCCCATAGCCGGATAAAATGTTGATCATTCCGGGTGCGACGCCAAGGTCGGGGATGATGGTCACCCCAGCGGCTTGGGCTTGTTCATGCAGCTCAAGCACCCGGTCGGTGATATGGCCGATATGGCCGCCTAAATCGACAGAATGGACGCCAGCTGCAATGGCCGTTTTCGCTACCGCTTCGTTAAACTGGTAAAACAAGGCGTTGACCACCACATCGTGCCCTTTCATGAAAGACGACAGCTGCTGTTGATCGCTGGCATCCACCCGCACAGCGGCAAGCTTTTTGAAATGAAGCTGCCGCACCGTCTGCTCTGCCTTGGCCAAATCGACATCCGCCAACGTCACCGCCTCAACGTCTTGGCTTTGCACTAAATCGCGCGCTGCTTCTTTGCCCATCAGCCCCGCTCCAAGCACGAGCACTTTCATCGTTCTTTCCCCCTCTGTCACCGATTCTTTGCCATACGCTCACATGACAGCCGCTTTTTTCACATCTTTGCCGCGGCCGCTGCTTCGATTCACGATATATGTTCCACGTTGATCTTCGCTTCTCTTTTGCCGGCCATGTTGCAGGCGACAGCCCGGTTCAATCATCGGTATCGATTTGCGCCCGTTGCAGCTTCCCACTGAAATCGACATAAATGCTCCGCCATTCGGTGAATACGTCAAGCGCAGCGACGCCGGAGTCCCGGTGGCCGTTGCCCGTCCCTTTCGTGCCGCCAAACGGCAAATGAATTTCCGCTCCCGTTGTGCCGGCGTTGACATACACGATGCCGGTGTCCAAATCGCGCATCGCTCGGAATACATTGTTGACATCGCGTGTGAAAATGGCACTTGACAGCCCATAATCGACGCTATTGTTGACGGCGATCGCTTCGTCCAAACTGCGGACGGAAATGATCGACACGACCGGGCCGAAAATTTCTTCGCGGGCGATGCGCATATTCGGCGTGACATCGGTGAAAATCGTCGGCGCGTAATAAAAGCCGCGCGCATAGTCGCCCTCGCGCAATATATAGCCGCCCACAAGCAGTTTCGCCCCTTCTTCTACGCCAATGCGCACGTAGCGGTCAATTTTTTGCAGCGCCTCTTCATGGATGACGGGTCCGACTTTGACCGTTTCATCCAACCCGTTGCCGATTTTCAATGTTTTCACTGCTTCAAGCAGACGCCGCTCAAGCTCCTGTTTCACCCGCTCATGGACGATGACCCGGCTGCACGCCGTGCACCGCTGCCCCGACGTGCCGAACGCACTCCAGATGATGCCGTCAACCGCCAATGTCAAATCCGCATCATCCATCACAATGACGGCGTTTTTTCCTCCCATTTCAAGCGACACCTTTTTCAACAGCCGTCCGCATTTTTCCGCAATCATCCGCCCGACTTCATTCGATCCGGTAAATGAGATGACCTTGACATCAGGATGTTCGACGAGCGCATTGCCGACTGTCGGCCCGTCACCGTGGACAACATGAAACACTCCCGGCGGCAAGCCCGCTTCTTCAAAAATGCGGGCTAATTCCTGCGCCATGATCGGTGTCTCGGGCGCTGGCTTCCACACGACCGCATTGCCGGCAACAATGGCCGGAAACGACTTCCAAGTGGCGATGGCAATGGGGAAATTCCATGGAGTGATGATGCCGACCACTCCAACCGGCGTGCGGACGCTCATGGCAAATTTGTCTTTCAGTTCAGACGGCGTCGTATCGCCGAACAACCGCCGTCCCTCTCCGGCCATGTAAAACGCCATATCAATGCCTTCCTGCACTTCGCCGCGCGCTTCCTCAATCACTTTGCCCATTTCCATCGTCAACAGCCGGGCCAATTGTTCTTTCCGTTCCTTTAGCAACATCCCGACTTTATACAAGATTTCCGCGCGTTTTGGCGCCGGCACGAGGGCCCACTGTTTTTGCGCTTCTTTGGCTGCTTGAACGGCCTCATCAATATCGTTTGGCCCGGACATCGCCACCTCGGCAATCGTTTCCCCCGTCGCCGGATTGCTCACCGGCGCAAATTGCCCGGTGCTTGGCTCCTTCCATTCTCCATTGATATAGTTTTGGATTTTCACTGTATACTCCCCCCATTTTTCTAGATGATTTATTGAGATAATTTATACATTGAACGCCGAGCGATGATCGTCAAGACTTCCTCTTGGCCCGCAAGTCCTGGATCGTTGCGGCCACCGAAATGTGGTCCGGATCGGTCAACACTTCAATCACCGTCGGCTTCTTGGCCTCAAGCGCCAAGAAAAGCGCTTCCGTGAACTGTTGTTCCGTCTGCACTTGGAACCCGCGGCCGTTCAAGCATTCTGCCAACCGGGCAAACGACACGCGGCCTAAATCGGTGCCGATGACCCGCCCCGGAAACTGCAATTCTTGATGCATGCGGATGGTGCCGTACATATGATTGTTAAACACAATGCTGATGATCGGAATATCGTATCGGGCGGCCGTTTCCAACTCCTGCACCGTCATCATAAAACCACCGTCCCCGGATAAAGAAACGACGGTCCGGTCGGGAAAGGCCAGTTTCGCGCCAATTGCAGCCGGCATGCCATATCCCATCGCTCCCGACGTAGGGCCGATGTACGTGTGCCCATCCCCAAACGGGAAAAAGGCGTGAAGCCAACCGGCGAAATTCCCGGCATCGTTCGTAATGACCGCATTTTTCGGCAAATGGCGCCCTAAACTCGCAATGACCGCTTCATGGAGATTTCGTTTTTCAAGCGGCAACACGGCCGTTTGTTCGTACCGTTTCCTCCGTTCGGCCACCCATTCCTGCCAAGACGGCCGCACCGCGATATCGAGCAAACGGGACAGCACTTCCCGACAGTCAGCCCAAATCGCGATATCTGGCGCATACACTTTTCCGAATCCATCGCTGTCGATATCGATGTGAATCAGCGTCTGGTTTGGAGATAGCAAACGGTAATCTTGTGTCGTCACTTCCGATAGCCGAGTTCCCAACGCAATCACCACATCCGCCTGCTCGGCCGTTTCAATGACCGCTTTGGGCGCCCCTAGACCTAGGTGGCCGACATAGCACGGATGATTATGGGGAAATACGTCATGCCGCCGGAATGCCGCCATTACCGGAAGTGCATACTTTTCCGCCCACAAGCGCAGCAACTGCTCCGCTCCCGACCATTTGACGCCGCCGCCGGCAATCACGAGCGGCCGTTGAGCGCGCTCGAGCCGCTCCTCTATATTCCGTATATCTTCTTGCCTTGGGGCCGGCTTCGGCACATAGGTCTCGGCGATCACCGCTTCCGTTATCGTTTTGGAAAATACATCTTCTGGAAGTGAAACGACGACGGGGCCGGGCCGCCCTGTTTTCGCGGTGCGAAACGCCCGTTGCACCAACTCCGGCACCCGCTCGGCTTCGCGAATTTCGACCACCCATTTTGCGATCGGACGAAAAAACGCTTCCATATCGACTTCCTGAAATCCTTCACGCCCTAGGAAGCGGCTGTTCACTTGCCCCAAAAACACGACCATCGGAGTGGAATCTTGCCTCGCGGTATGGACGCCGATTGCCAAGTTCGCCCCGCCAACCGCCCTTGTAGCCAGCACGACGCCGCACTTCCGCGACGCTTTCGCATATCCTTCCGCCATAAACGAGGCTCCCCCTTCATGGCGGGTGGAGATGAATTCGATGGTCGGCTCATCATAGATGGCATCAAGCAGGGGCAAATAACTTTCCCCCGGCACACCAAACACATAACGGATTTGTTCCTGTTTTAGACATTCAACGATGGCTTGAGCCACCGTGATGTTTTGAATCTTTCGCTTCATGGCGACGGCACCCCCCAATCCACTTGCTTCCATCGTTCGACGGCTTGCTGCAGCCGCTCCATCGGCGCTGACAGCGATACGCGGACATATCCTTCCCCTGCGGGTCCAAACGCTGTTCCCGGTGTTACGATGACTCCCGCTTCTTCCAGCAGTTTGGCGGCAAATCGTTCGGACGAGTATCCGTCATAGACCTGGATCCACAAGAAAAAGGTCGCTTTCGGCCGCTGCACGTCGATGCCCAGTTCTCGAAGTCTCTCGGCCATCATATTCATGCGTTGTTCATAAATGCGGCTATTTTCTCGAATAAACGTCCGTCCGTTCATCAAAGCGGCCACCGCCGCCTTCTGGATCGGAATAAACTGGCACGTATCCGTGTTGCTCTTGATCACCGAAAGCGCTCGAATCATGTCACGGTTTCCGACCACGTATCCGATTCGGCAGCCGGCCATGTTATAGCTTTTGGACAACGATCCAAATTCCACCGCCACTTCCTTTGCCCCGTCCACCTGCAAAATGCTCGGCGCTTGAAACCCGGCAAACGTCACGAACGAGTAGGCCGCGTCATGGGCAATGAACATCCGGTGTTGGCGGGCAAGTGAAACAGCTTTAGCAAATACATCCAAATCGACAGCGGCGGCCGTCGGATTGCTCGGATAATTGAGAAACATGATTTTCGCTTGGTTATAAACGGACGAGGGAAGCGCATCAAACCGGGGCGCGTAACCATGCTGCGCATCGAGCGGCAACGATAGGCTCTGTCCGCGGGCAAAATGGACAGCCGTCCGGTAGACGGGATAGCCCGGATCAGGCACTAAGGCGAGCTCGCCGGGATTGAGAACGGCTTGCAGCAAATGGACGATTCCTTCTTTCGAGCCGATTAACGCCAACACCTCGGTCTCCGGATCGAGCTTGACGCCATATTCCCGTTCATAAAAACGCGCGACCGCTTCCCGATACTCCCTGCAGCCGCCATACGGCGAATACGTATAGTGTTCTGGCGCATCGAGCGCTTCTTTCAACGCTTCGATGACAAAGGAAGGGGGCGGCAAATCTGGGGCGCCGATCCCCAAATCAATGACATCGACCCCTCTTTGGAGCAGTTCTTCTTTTTTCTTCTGGAATCGGGAGAACAAATATGGCGGCATCGTCTGCACAATATCGGAAAATGTGTTCAATCCCATCCCTCCTCATGGCCCTTCGTTTCAGTTTATGCGCGCGCCCATCGCCCTCATGCCCGTTTCACGTTCAAGAAGCAGCCTATAATACCAATGGCTTTCTCACATCAAGATATCATCAAAATCTTTTTTCTCGAAAAGCGGTCGATGCAGGAGAAGTGGTTGTTTTTTCACTAAGCCGCTAGAAAGACGCGATCAACCTTCTGACTCACATTTCGCACCCTAACAGGGTTGAAAGAAAGGATTTTTTATTTCGTTTTTCAGAATAACTTTCTGACCAACACAACGAGCGATGGCAATCCTTTTTTTACCATCGCTGGTCGTTCCGTATCACGTTACACGTAGATGCTCTCATCCATGCCCAATCCCTGCAGAATCCTTCGCTGATCAGGGGTGAGGGAGCGATCCAGTGAGCGTTGGATGCGCCCATCCGGCAGCTTGAACAGGACGACGTTCACATATTGAAACAGCTGAAAAATCGCCTGTCCCGTCGGCCGGGTCAGCTTGCGGCCTCCAGGACCCTTCAACGGGTGTTCTGGAGTAATAAACTGACGCACTCGGCGCTGAAAAACGCGGTAAATAGCCAAGGCCAACAGAAACAAATAGCCTAATACTGCGACCCGTTCTGGTTTTTTGACGTAAATCTCATCCGTGAAAAACGGATCTTTCAAAAAAGCGAAGTTCATTTCCACCGAGATCTGCCCTTTATATAGCTTCAAGATCTCTTGGGCATCCATGGGTTGGCCCTTCCATTCCTTCGGAACGGTCGTGACAAGGACAAACCGGGACGCTTTCCGTCTCGCCTGTTCCCACGCGTCTTGGTCGAATTCGACGTCAAGGTGCAAGAGATACAGCGTCTCCACCTCGGGTTCCGCCCCTTTTTTCGGCCGTCCGCGCCGTTTTTTCGGGCGTACGATCTCTTCGACCGCGGCCTCAACCCGATGAAACCGGGGGCGAAGGGACGCCTTGAGGGACGCCAAGGCTTGTTCGGCATCTTCCCGGCAGGAGAATGGGTGACGCTCCCAACGGGCTTGTTCCTCGCGAAGAAGCTCCGCTTCTTTGGTTCGTTCTTTTTCAAGCGTCTTTCCTTTTCGCTGGTCGAGCGCGCTCGATTCAACRACGATCAGCCGAACGGGGTGGCCTTCATACGTCGAGGCCGTTTCCCATACCCGGTACGTGGCGCCGTTTCTCTCCGCCAACGTAAAGGGATCGCTCCACGTCGTGTCCTCAGCATCCGCTTCGGCCAGCGCGGTTTTCACGATCCGGAGCGACGAAGGGCCTCTGGTGATCAAAAAGGCGTTGGCCGCTTTGGTTTGCGCCAGGGTCTCTTTCGTCATCGCGGCGGAATCGGCCACGTAAATCCATTCGTCTTCGATTTTGGCCTGCTTCAGCTGTTCATGGACACGAGACAGCACCTCGGGATTCCATGTTTTATCGGGCAGGYTGCCRTCGTGCACATCGCCGTAAAACGGGATGCCGTCCTCGTTGCCGACCAGTCCGAAACCGATCTGTTTTTGCCAACGATGATGGCRGTTGTAGCCATGTGTGATYTGTAAGGCCTCTAACGAGGCCGATTCATACGCGCCGTAAACGGTCTTGTCCGTCGTATCGGCGTGGAAGGCTCGGAGGGAAAGGCCTTCTTTGCGATAAATATGAATCAAGCAAGTGCTGATGACGTTGTGAATGCCAGCCTCATACAGGCGATCGAGATGACGGGCCAACGCATCGTCGTTCAACCAGGAAGGATGGAGATCGGGACGGATGAGTTTCTCACAATCGACCTCCTGAGCCCAATGTTCCAAGTGAACAAGGGCTTGCCGGCCGTCAAACACATTGTAGAGGATGGCCTGAACGGCATCGCTGACTCGCGTTTGGCACTGCGGATCGACGGGCACGAGATGGTCAATCAATTGAGGCAGACCCAGTTTCTTGAATAGGGCACTTATTATATTCAAATAAGAATTGCGATAGACCTTTTTGACTTGAACGTTCATAAGAGAAAAACTCCTTTACGTTCCTTGTGTGTCAAGGATTCATTCGACATCGGAACGAAAAAATCCTCCCGATTTTCGTCGAGAGGGTGCGAAATGTGAGTCAAAAAATGATTTTCCTTTCGCCTGCCCCCTTTAAGTAACAAACCGTAAGAACGCGATGATCCCATTTTGATTTCCCTACTATGTCAAGAGACAATAATTCATGTCCATCCCTCCCCTCCCCCCTCAAACTCTCTCTTCCCTAGAGCCGCAAGGGGTTTGAGACTTTGAGGAACCAGTTGGAACAAAAAACCAGGAAAATAAAAAGTGTCCGCCAATTTGGAAGAAATTAGGGGATTAGGGGGAAGGGATGAGGGAAATGGAACGTTGGGAAATGTCCAGGGAAATCATTTGAGTGCACAAATGGAGAAGCTCAATTGGAACA
>NZ_MVKA01000071.1:0-3887 GCF_002042905.1 Geobacillus sp. LEMMY01 | reverse complement strand
TCGKTGCTGGGCGGAGCGTCGTTCCTTGGTGCCCTGGCTGTCCTCCCGGCCGTTTCTCCGACGGTTGGCGAGAAGGAGATTTCGCCCCAAACCGGTCAGAGGACGGCGGTAAATGACTATTCGTACTGTTTTTTTTCGTACGGGCTTCTAATTCTGCAATACGTGCTTTCAATTGCTGGTTTTCTTGTCTTAACTGTTTATTTTCGTTGATGAGTTTTTCGATGGTCTGTGCTTGACGTTCGATGTTTGCCACCATGCTTTCGAGTGTGAAGACCGCTTCTTGGAAGCCAAAAGCAACATTTGCCATTGTGTTCACCTCCCATGTCTATGATGGTAATTAGTATAGACAAGGAAGGTACGAACAAACCGGCTCTCGTAAATTTTTTCTATGTACGGGCTGAATAGTTACATTCTTTTTTGTCATATAAACAAAGAACCCCAAGCCGTTCTGCTTGGGATATGCCTCACACCTCCATCGTCTTTCCTTCCTCGACAATATGGTAAAGCAAATGCGCCAAATGGTGAATCGGACCGTATTCTTCCTCGCCGTCTTCCGCCATTTCTTCTTCGTCGGCGAATTCAAGATCGTTTAAGTAAAGCGCCATAAATTCGTAAAAGTCTTTCAGCTCAAAGCTGTAGCACGCGCTCGGGTCTTCGTTGTCTTCTTCGTATTGAAGCATTAAATACGATACCTTGCCTTCGTTGTCCTCGGCGTCAAAAAAGACGAAATAGCCGATGTTCGTGTCGAGGTCAAACAGATGCCGCGTCCCGCCTTCGGTCGCCTTGTCAAACTCTTCTGGGCTCAACTTGCCGACGTTCATCGCTTCGACGTCGTCTTCGCGGTGAAACTGAACCGTAAATGTTTTCATCGTGATTTCCTCCTTAGAAAATGCTTAATGAATACGTTTTCGAGAGCCGCTCGAGCAGTTTCACCCCGGTCAAGCTGTTCCCTTTATCATCGAGAGCCGGGCCGAAAATGCCGATGCCGCACCGCCCGGGCACGGCGGCGAGAATGCCGCCCGAGACGCCGCTTTTCGCCGGAATGCCGACTTTGATGGCAAATTCACCTGATGAGTTGTACATGCCGCACGTGACCATGAACGTTTTGCAAATGCGGGCGACATCAAGCGGCATGAGCGGCTCACTCGAATGCGGATCGCGTCCGTCAAGCGCGAGCACCAAGCCGATGCGCGCCAAATCAATGCAGGTCATTTCGATGGCGCACTGTTTCGTGTACAATTCCATCAGCTCTTCGACATCTTCGTCAATCATCCCGTGCTGCTTTAGAAAATAGCAAAGCGAACGATTTAAAAACGCTGTTTCAAATTCGGAGCGGGCCACTTCGTCGGAGTACGAGATGCGTTCGTTGCCAGCGAGACGGCGGACGAACGCTAACAGCCGTTCCAACCGTTCGGACACCGATCCGCCTTGAATCATCGACGTGACGACAAGCGCGCCGGCGTTAATCATCGGATTCAGCGGCTTGGCAGGCTTTTCCTCTAATTTGGCAATGGAATGAAACGGATAATCCGTCGGCTCCATGCCGACTTTATGGAACACCTCATCCTCGCCCCGGTCGATGAGCACAAGGGCGAGCGCAATAATTTTGGAAATGCTTTGCAGCGTCACCTTGACTGTCACATCGCCAGCATCCACGACCCGCCCATCCGGCGTGTAGATCGCAATGGACAGCTCGTTCGGATCGGCCTTGCCCAAGGCGGGGATGTAATCGGCCACTTTGCCGCTGCGGGCGTACTGCTTCGCTTCTTCGACAAAGCGGACCAGTTCTTCTTGGTTGTACACAAGCATCACCGATGGTTAGTATCGCCTATTTTTTCCGTTTCTATGCCCAAACGATTCAAACAGCGGCGGTTTCCGACGGGGGCGCTTTGCCCTCGCCAAGCGGACCGCCGGCAAAAAACCGCCCCGCTCCCCTCAAGGCAGCAACCTATATAGATGCAACGAAATCGTTTAACATATCCTTGACGGAAAAGTGGCTCATCCATTTTTGACTGTCGAAGGCAAGCCTATGGCTTGCCTCCGTCACGCTAAGGCGTGACGGAAGACCGAACAACGACTCGCTTCCAGACCCATTCATGGGTCTGGAAGCGGTGTTGTTCGGTCACTCGACAGTCGGATGAAATGACCGGTAAAAACGAAAAATGTTAAAGCTTTAAATTGCATCTATATAGGCCTGCTGCAACTGTTTTTCTTATTCTTCTTCAGGAAACACGTTTTTCAATTCGATCGCAAATCCGGGAAACATGCGGACAGGAATCGTATCATCGCGGACGTACATTCCTTGATGGCGGAATCTCCCTTCTTCCAGCACATAGACATCAATCGTCTCATTCATCGGATCGACAATCCAATATTCTTTCACCCCTGCCCGCTCGTAACGGTGAAATTTGACAATTTTGTCCTTGCGCACCGTCGATTTTGAAATAATCTCCACAACGAGATCCGGCACGCCAACAATTCGGTTTTCGCGAATTTTGCTTTTGTCGCAGACAACGACAAGATCCGGCTCAACCCATTCGCGAATTTGTTCCGGATCATCTCTCTCCGCCAAACAAACGTCAATCGGAGCGCCAAATACGGTGCATTCTTTCCCCCGCAAATAGGCCGCAAATTCCACCAACAATTCACGTTGCACCGCCTGATGTTTCGGCGTCGGAGCGGGGGACATGTTGAAGACTTGGCCGTCAATGACCTCATAGCGTACATCTTCGTCGAGCATCATATATTGCGCATAGGTGAACGGCTGCCCTTTTTCCGGCATCGGCATCAAAACAGCCTCCTTTCCCCTTTTTCTTTTAGTATACTTGAATACCACCTGGCAACCTAGCGTTTTCTTTTTCTCAACAACCCGTTGTAGGCAAGGGAGAACAGTTTCAAGTATAATGAAAAAGAGGTGAGGAGCATGCAAGGAGCCATCAACATGTCCCCGTCCCCGTCATGGGAACATCAAATCGTTTGCGACAATCTTGTTTCCATGATCAAAGGAAAAAGCCAATGTCAACCGATTTCAAACTTGTCCGTGAAACTCGAAAAGAACGGAAAAGTGATGAACGAGTTTATCCAGCCGGATGTCGCTGTCTATTGCGAACGGCCGGAAAAAATCATCGGCGGCTATAAGGGGCGGCCGCTCATCGTCATCGAAGTTGTCAGCCCGTCAACATACAAAATCGATGTGACGCTGAAAAAAGATTTGTACTGCGCCTACGGAGTGGAAGAATACTGGATCGCCGACCCATACAACAAAACGATCCGTCAGTGCACACTCGAAAATGATCGATACGCCGAGACGATCATCGCCTGCGGAGAAACGTTCGATTCTGTTATCGGAACGATTGACACCGCGCTCGTTTTCCAAGGTGTTTAGAAGGCCGGCGAAAAACGATTCTTTTCGCTCCATCGGCGGTTTTTGCAGGGGAAGACAAGTCGATGGCGCAAGATTTCTCAGCTTGAAACGAGTTCTTTAGCGGGCAGGCGTGTTGATTATCCAATAAAATCCAAAGGGTATAGAAAAAAGAGCACCTTTCCTGTAGAATGTGAGTAACGACACAAACAAACCCAGGAGGTGCTCACTATGAACAAGCATACCACACTCCCGAATTTGATGCAAAAACTTGTTTCGGATGAAGAGATTCAACTGATTGCCGAAGCGGTTGGGTATCGTGATTCGTCTCGAACCTTTACGTTGCGCGAGTTGATTCACTTCTTCCTGCTGGCCGCCATGCATCAATGGAAAAGCTTTCGCCATGGAGCTGACGTGGGGCCTCTGTATGGATTGCCGCGATTCCATTATTCMACWGTATCCAAGAAAGCGAAAGAAGTTCCCTATGACATCATGAAACGCTTGTTGGCGTTGATCATTTCCAAKT